>NZ_RCOA01000128.1:0-87086 GCF_004307585.1 Pseudomonas sp. Sample_20
GCACCAGACACGACACGATCGCAAGCACCGGGACAAAGGTCGGCACGCGAAAATGGTCCTCCTCTACCCTGTCACGACGAAGAACCAGCACCGCCACATTGGTACTCAGAAAAACGAACAGCAACAGCAACACCACCGTCTCTGCCAGCGTTGCCAGCGTGCCTGTGAGTGTCAGGGCAATAGCGACCAAGGTCGTTGCGACAATGGCAGCCCACGGAGTTTTGCGTTGAGGCAGCACCGCACCCAAAACACCCGGCAACAGCCCCAAGTTGGCCATGCCATAAGTCAATCGACTGGCCATGATCATGGTTAACAACGCACCGTTGGCCACAGCGATCAGCGCAATAAAGGAGAACAGCGCCGGCGGGATTGCGAGGGTCGATGCGCGGACAACTTCGAGCAAAGGCGCTGATGTTGCCACCAACTTCTCGGTAGGCAACACCGAAGAAGCCGCCACACCCACCGCCATGTAAACCACGCCAGCGGTGAGCAAAGCGGCGAACAAGGCGCGCGGGTAGACCTTGCGCACGTCTTTGATCTCCTCCGCAAGATTGGCCGAGGTTTCGAAGCCTACGAAGGAATAGAAAGCCAACAATGCCGCCCCCAACACCGCCAGCATGGGACTGACGCCCGGCTTGAACGTGAGCGTCCGTCCCAGATCCGCATCGCCTGTGCGGAAATACCAGACAGCGGCGACGATCACCAAAATCAGCCCGGACAGTTCAATCACGGTCATCACCAGATTTGCCCCAAGCGACTCCTTGATCCCCCGCGCGTTGAGCAGGCCGATAGCCAGAAGAAACACCAGCGCTGCAATCTGCGGCGATACGTCAACGAAGGCGTTGAGGTAATCACCGGCAAACGCCAGCGACAAACCCGCAGCGCTGGTGACCGCAGCCGCCAGCATGCAGAAACCGACCAGGAAGGAAATGAGCGGCGACTTGAAGGCCTTTTCCGCGAACACCGAAGCCGCGCCGGCGTGGGGATATTTGGTCACCAACTCCGCGTAGGAACCTGCCGTCAACATGGCGAAGAACAATGCGATCAGCAGCGGCACCCAAATCGCGCCGCCCACTTCCCCCGCGATCGTTCCGGCGAGTGCGTAAACACCCGCGCCGAGTACATCGCCGAGAATAAACAGAAACAGCATCGGGAAAGTGATTGCTCGGCGCAGAGCAGGTTTATGAGTGGGAGCCGTCACGGTCATTCCTTGGTTCAGGTGTGGAGGAGCTGGAGGGTTGTCACCTCAAACAATGGAAATGGCGCCGAAAGCAAAGTTCAAAATCTGTGATGGGGCTTGTCGGCACGACGCTATAAACATTGCCAACTCGACACCTGTAAGAGCGAGCCTGCTCGCGAAGACCCCAGCCCGATCAACACAAAACATCAGCCAAAACCAATTCCCTAAACACCCTGTTTAAAACCGACATCCAGACTGTTCCAGCAAACTACAACGCCTTGCGCCATTGCCTACGACTACGCCAGAATCCGCCGGCTTGTGCGCCTCGGGCCGTGGTTCTATCGTTGGCCGGTCACTGAAAACAGTGATCGGGTTTGGTAGCCCGCTTTCCACATGGCGCATAACGTCATCGTATGCAGATGCTTTCGCATCGGTTTTATGGTGGCCATGCGCAGGGCGTTTTCGAGCGCGCCGGTTTTTCCATGTGGGCCGGTCTACCAACCTTCGTATGGCCACCACCCTTCGTTTGGTAGCGAGAGTGATGGCTCCCTTGGTCACATATGGAGCTTCACCATGTTCAAAGTCACGCCAAACCCGCCACAGTCAGACGCAACATCGCCCTACGAATCCCTCGACTCAAACAAACTCCACAAAGCCGCCGACCGCGCCCTCGACCACTACCTCAAACCCACCGACACCCTCAAAACCACGCCCTACCAAACCAGCAGCATGTTCCTCGCCAACCCGAAAACCGCGACTGAAGAATTGCTGGTCAACGCCAGCGAATCGCTGGGCTCGGCCTCGGTGATGCTGAGTGACGTGATTGGGATGGTTGAAGGATCTGCTCGCAAGACACTGCAAGGTATCGCGCAGGTCGTCATGCTTGGCGAACTGGCGGTCAATCAAGCGTTGGATAACGTCGTGCCGGTCGAGTAATCCTGCGGATGCAGGCGTTCGCTAATGCCTCGCGCTCATCGCGCGCGCCTCGATAGCCCAGCCTTGCGCTGGGCTTTTTGCTCGTCAGTGGCAGTGGTAGTCGTTGGCTTTATGGTTGCGATGGCAACCCTTTGCATCAGTGCCACCGCTGTGCGCAAAGGGTCTTATGCGCTCAGGCCGATCCAGCCATGGAAGCCGACATACAGGCCAACGCCAATGATCAGCACGCTGGACAGGTAAGGAGCGCGGCGCGCCACGGTTCCCAGCCACGGCCAGCGATTGGAGGCCTGTCTGGCACCAATGGCCGCAGCGGCACCGACAGTGACCAGAGTCAGCGCCAGGCCGATACTGAAACACAGGACGAGCATGCCGCCGAGCGCGACCTCTTTGACTTGCAGGCACAGCAACAGGACAGTGATGGCAGCCGGACAGGGAATCAGGCCGCCAGTCAGCCCGAACATGACGATCTGGCCCGTGGTGACTTCACGGTTGGTGAAGCGTTTACGGATATCGTTGGCATGAGCACGTTCGTGCGCATCCTGATAGCCATCGATCGACAGCTCCAGGCCTTCCAGTTCGGAATGCGCATGGCCGTGATCATGCTCCTGGAACATGAGATCGTAATCATGCGAATGCCCGGCATGTCCAAGGCTCAAGCGAGCGCTGAACTCGTGCGGTTCCGGAATATCCACCGTCGACTGCAGAAAGCCTTCACGCTCGACGAACGCGAACGATTGGCTGCTGCCGTCCGGACGCGTCGTGGTCAGGCGAACATCCGAGGCTGCCCAGGCGTGTCCGCTCAAGGTCTTCAGGCGCCAGTGCGGTGGCATGCCCTCCTCGAAGATCGACAGTTCAACACGACCATGGCCGGTATCTATTCGGTGCGTTTCATCATGATGACCATGGTCGTGTTCGCCGTGATGGTGATCATCGCTTTGCTCGAACTTGAACATCTGCTCACCGCGCCAGGTACGCCAGAGCATCCACAGGGCAATCGCGATGATCAGTGCAGAGGAAGCAAGCTGGAAATACGGCTCAGTGGTTTCAGCGTCCAGACCTTTGCCCAGGTACATGCCGCCGATGGCGACCAGCCACACCATGGCGGTGTGCGAAAGCGTTGCGGCCAACCCCAACAAAACAGCCTGTTTGACCGAGCCACGGATGGCCACGATGAAGGCCGCCATCATGGTTTTCGAATGACCTGGCTCCAGGCCATGCAAGGCGCCGAGCAGAATCGCGCTCGGGAAATACAGCCAGGCGTGAGCCCCGCCTTGCTGCAACAGTTCAGCGAAATCGGGCATGTCAGACCTAAAGGTACTTGGTGATTTGTTTGAAGGCTTCCAGCGGTGCGCGCTCGCCATTGCCTAGCGCCGAAACGGTATCTTCGAGGCAGTGGTCGATGTGATCCTGGATGAGCGTGCGTTTGGCCTGGCAGATCGCTTTCTCGACCGCATGAAGCTGCTGGGCGATATCCACGCACTGACGCCCTTCTTCGATCATGGTGATGATGCCGCGCAAATGCCCGTCCGCCCGTTTGAGGCGTTTGATGATCGCCTCATGACTTTGGTGGGTGTGGGGATGGTTGTGATCGTGTTCGTGCTCACTCATGAGTTGAGTCTCAGGGCTCGATGAATCGCTGGCATCCTATCCCCCCAGGGGGGATTGGGCAAATCGCTTGAACGCCCTGTCAACGAGTTAAACCTTTAACGCCATGTACAGCAAAACACTGACTACAACGGTAGTAATCGCGCTTGCTCTCGCCATGTTCATGGCCTGGGCCGGGCATACCTATTCGTTGTCAGTCACCTCGGGGCAGCCAGCCTGGGAGATCGCTCAGGACGTCCATCATGCTCACGGCGAAGAGTCGTCATCCAGCCACGACCGGCGATTACCTGAGCGTCAAACAGTAGTCCGGAACACATTGCAAACGAGGCCGCAAATGCGGCCTCGTTTTTTTCTGCGCGACGAAAAGCGCTGGATTCAAATCCCGCAAATGTCCGTGCGCAGCCGCCAGGCGTCTTTCGCCGGTGGCATGCCGAACAGACGGGCGTAGTCTCGACTGAACTGCGAGGGACTTTCATAACCGACTGCATATCCCGCCTCTGCGGCATCGACCGCTTCGGTGACCATCAGCCTGCGTGCTTCCTGTAGCCGCAACTGGTTACGAAATTCCAGCGGGCTCATCGAGGTGATCGCCTTGAAATGCGTATGAAAAGAAGAACGGCTCATGCCGGCGATTTCGACGAGTTCATCTATCCGACACGCTTCGTTGTAGTGGCTGCGTAGCCAGGCAATGACCTTGGCGATCTGGTTCAAGCGGCTGTCTGCCTGCGCCATCTGCCTGATGATGCTGTTGCCGTTCTCGGTGAGAAGGCGATAAAGAATTTCGCGAATCACCAGCGGAGCGAGCGCTTCGATATCCCGAGGCCTGTCGAGCAGCCCGGCCAGCCGAACCGCAGCATCCAGCAGTTCTGGAGTCGTATCGTTGAGCGTAATGCCTGCCGGCGGTGCACTGACGCTCTCTTCTCTTAGCGGATGGCGCAGCGCAAGTTCACTCAACACAGCGGTATCGAGATCCAGCGCCAGGCACAGATAGGGAACAGCCTCACTCGCCTCGATGACCGAGCCCATCACCGGAAGGTCTACCGATGCAATCAGGTACTTGGCCGGATCGTAAACATAGGCGGTAGTGCCCAGCATCGCTTGTTTACGTCCTTGGGCGACCAGGCAGAGTGTTGGCTCGTACACCACCGGCATGGGCATCGTGGGCGTAGCCGAGCGAATAAGGCTGACACCCGGGATCGCGGTGCTGTGAATGCCGTCATCCAGGACGTGACGACCAACGATATCGACAAGCTTTGAAAGGGAATTCAAACACAACTCCATAACGTGGGGATGCGGCGGTTAAACATCTGGCCTATCGGATGATCAAGCAAGAAATCAGGACGATCCTGCAACAGCCCTCCTCCGCTCATAAGTCACACTTCAGATGAAGCCCAGAGGTACTGCCGGCCACACCCGCGCCGATTCTTTGCCAAAGCCCCATATAGAGCAACGGCGTGAGGGAACGCAACTAGCGGCTTACAGATAACAACAACGGCCCATCCAACTCGGGACAGATTAAGGAGCACAGGAAATGACGTTTGTTCACCGCCTCTCTACAGCGCTAGCATTAGTCTTCACCACACTCATTGCAGGGCCGGCGCCCGCCGTGGCCAGCGAACCGACTACGGAACGCAACCGCCAATTCATTGCGCAAGCGTTCAACCAGTGGGCTCAGGGCGGCCGGACGTTCTTCACAGATGTGCTGGCTGCCGATGTGATCTGGACAATCAAGGGGACGAGCCCTTCGGCAGGTACTTATCGGGGCCGAGACGACTTCCTGAAACGCGCAGTCCAACCCTTCGCAAAACGGCTCGCCTCGCCCGTTCGCCCGACGGTGACGGATATCTGGGCTGAGGGCGATGACGTCGTTGTGCACTGGGACGGCGTTGCGACGGCAGCCGATGGCGCGCCTTATCGCAACAGCTACGTATGGATCATGCGCATGCGAAATCTGCAGGCAGTTGAAGTCATTGCCTTTCTCGACCTAGTGGCTTATGACGACGTTATCAGGCGAATTCCGCTTAAAGCGGGCGACGGTGAATAGATAAGCCCGCCGAGATCGATTGGAGGAACTGCCTGCAGGAAGCTGCGAGATATTACGCAGGTGGACATGTCACCGAATGTCGGGTTACGGCTAATAGCGGACACTGACGCTTCGCATCACCAGCGGCAAAGCAGAGTGAAGAACGAGCGTCGCTTTTTGCTGCCCGAGTGCATGCGATTGTTAGCTATTTGTTGGTGAAACATCCTCAACCACTTCAACACCAAGCATGTTTCGCAGGGGAATGAGGGACGATGGCAACTTTGATCCCAAGACGAGCACTGCTCGTGCGTTTTGTGGGCGTGACTTCGAGAGCAATACCGCCTCCATGACTGCCCGGTATTTAACACACTGGAAGAGACCCCGGACGATATCGCCTTCAGTCGATATCGAAGATTTAACCTCTGCCGCTACCCAAACTTTGTTACCGCCGAAAGAGACGTCCAGACAGTCCCCGGACGGTAATGGATACTCGGTGGCGCCCTTTGAACTATTGGGGCCAAGACCGACGACTTTTGGGTTTTGAGCGACATACATTTTGAGAGTCTTGTGCTGTTCGCTCTCGCCACCACTGACTCCACCGGCGGCTTTCCTCACGAAAGCAGTGAAATCGGACGTTGTTGCTTCAAGCTCTAGAGCTTCAAGAACCTCCCGCCATCGGGCGTACGAAAATACATGCTGAAGTTCTGCCTCAACGATTGCCCTCTTCTGTCGAAGCGGAAGTGATGCAAAATCCTCTTTCTTCACAAGAAACCCGCCGATACCTTCTCCGGGCAGTCCCGTGTTCTTGTTGACGACAAGACATTGTATTGGTGGGACCTTGGATTTCCATGTCTTTGAAAGTAGCTCCAGAGACTGTCCAATGCTCCCAAGGACGTAGTTCAGGTTGCGTGGGTTGGGCATTCCCAACTCTTCGGCAAGATCGGAGTAGAAGATCGGCGCGCCTGCCTCCGCTTGACGGACAAGTAATGGGAGCGCAGCGCGAGCCCTCACCTGATACGCCTTATCTCCAGAAATTGGTTCAGAAACTTTGGCCGTGCTCATCATGTCCTTCTAATTGGCTAAAGTCACCGGCAGCGGCTTTGTCGCGCAACGCCTGGTGTTTGATCGGTTGGCAAACTACGTCGAGGAGGCAATGATTACCTTCTCGGCCAAGTACTTTACGAGCGGTACTTCCTTGCGTATTTCGGCTTCAGCAGCTCGGGTTGGAATAAAGTTTTCTTGACGATTATAGCGATCAGACGAGTGTACCAAAGCATTGCGAATCAACTTCACGCGCTTAGCCACGTTGCCAACTATGTGGCCGGTAAAGGCTCTGACTTCGTTTTCTTCGCCGAATAGTTTCCGCTTCTTTGTGAACCATCTATCACCGAGATGGCTCTCATAGGCGTCGATGAATGCAATGAGTTCCGACTCATCCACATGCTTGCTCAGGACGAGCCTGAGCATTTCTGTCTCGTCGGATTCGCGCTTATGATTAATTGTTGCCTGAATAACTTTATCGAGATGTCTTGGCTTGGTAGAAAACAATGGATCATTGATCAGGGTTGTCAACTTTCGATAAAGCTCTTCGTCAGAAACTGACAGAAAAAAATATTCCAAAACTTGGTAGAACGATAAGAATTGATTTACGGGATCTTCGACCGCCATGCCACGTTGATAGAAACGCGCAACATCCCTATTGATTTTTGCCTTCGGCAAAGGCAACTGCTTTCCGAAATCGTTCTCCTCAAACTGAAAGCTCTCTCCAATCGCCTGCCTTTTCGGTAGCTCTTCTTCGAGTACGAGCGACATGCCTTTTAGATATGAAAGATTGAACAGGCAGCCCTCAATTAAATCGAGAGCCTTCTTAGCTGCAATTTCTGCCGATGCCTCGGATAGGCCAATAACCTTTATAGTCAATGGCGCATACAGGAAGTCACTTAGGGTAGAACTCTCACGGTCTGTTCGCCGCATGCGAATTCTTTCAACTGTCCTCATGACTGAGTATTCGTGAAACCGATAGTAGTTCTTGAAGTCAGAACTTGCATCTCCGATTTCGACGACCAAAGGACCGGTTTCCGCGGTGCCAAATTGAATTACTTCTCCGCGAGGATTCCCAAGCAATGGAGAGAAGCGGTTTGCGCTAGTAATCATCTGTTCGTAGTAAACGGGGCTACACAGGCAGGTTTCGAATGGCTTATTCTCGAAAGTTGCTTTTCTACTTTCGAAGTCGAGGTATGCATTTAAGTCTTCGGAAGAGACTTTAAACTTAGTTCCTCCACGCGTCTTGAAATATAGTTCATCCTTATGCTCGTCGACTACCTCAATCCACGGGCGAGCGTACTCTTTCTTGAATTTTTCCTTTGCTTCGTCGAGGGTCATCAGTGATGTTTTCCTGAGTTCGCTAACGTTTGAATTCCCCGTCCTGCGCGGTTTTCGCGAAAGTCTGGTGGAATGATGGTTTGGCGGAATGATGTCATTCGTCGTTCAATTGCCCGCAGATCACACAGCGAGATCCATTCCATGCGGCAATGGAGCCACAGCAGGGGCAACAGAAGCTAGAGTCCGGATTTCGAATAGCAGATCTTCCACCAACGCCATAAGGCCCACGAACAAGCTGAATTCCGCTTTGTTCAGTGATAATTTCGTACAGCGGTGTCAGGAGAATCGGTTGTCCAGAGAGGTCAGGTTGCCGATGCTGAGATATGAACTCGCTAAGAGTCTGAATTACTTCGTCGTCTAGAATCCCATCATCCCGCGCGCGCTCCAAAACAATAAGTGCGTTTGTAATTTTTCGCTTTGAAACAGTCTCTGCTGCAAGCGCTTGCGCGTCAGCCGCCTTCGCAATGGCTCGCTGAAGACGAACTTGGATTATTGGGGTCGGCTCAAAGACAAGATCGTTCTTTGTGCCGTTGCATGGCCTACATGCTGGCAGCCAATTGGCAAAGGAGTTTAGATCAAAGTTGGAAGGAAGACCAAAAGCGTTCAGAGTAGCTTGTAGCTCCTTCGGCTTTTCGATCAACGACTCAGGAATGACGTGGTCGACTTCCATAGTCTTCAGATTAAGAGGCAGGTTGCAGAGATAGCACTTCTCGCCGTGGGTCGAATAGATTGCGGCGCGCTCGGCTGTCGAAAATTTGTATGTAGACATCTAGCGCGTCGCTCCTCCGCCTAACGTACCCCGCCCATGCTATAACCCCCTGACTGCATTGCTTTGAACGCTTAAAAGGAAGCGATGTGCAATGGAGCAGAAGCGACAAGATCTGCTCCGAGGGTACGTAATCGTTGGGTCGTGTGTCTATGGTCCGGTATGAATTAAGTGCTCTATCTGTGAGTGTCTGCTTTTGGCCGATTGCTTCCCGTCGCAATGGCAATTGCGCTCAGCATTGGCTTTACTGACATTTTTGACGAATCGATGGCTTGACACCCTGGCTTATCGGACGGGTTATGAGGCTGTCAAGGGGCTTGATCTGCCCTAATCCTCGCCATTCTCCATTCTCCATTCACATCGCCTGCCAGCTTATTGAACAGCTCACTGAGCTGGCGCTTGAAGAGGCCATCCGCCGACGCGTCTTGAGCACTTAGGCCTTTCAAGCGTTCGCTTCGCTAAAACTCGGGCCGACTTGAAGGCCTGCCACGATGGAAATACGTCGAACTACGACCCCGCCAGGGCTTACCCCCTATAGCAAGCAGCGCTATTGCTGGATCGATTCCACGCCGGCCAACTCATCGTCGCATTGATGCAGTCCTCAGGACATGGTGCTGAAAACACCTGAACTCTCTCCAATCTGCCCCTCAGCCCGCAAAAAATCCACAAACGCCCTCAGCGGCGAAGGCATGTGGCGGCGGCCGTGGTAATACAGAAACGGGCCGTCGAAGGCCTGCCACCAGTCCTCGAGAATCGGCACCAGTCGACCATCGGAGAGCGGCTCGCGCAGGAAGTCCTCGAAGGTATAGACGATGCCCAGCCCGTTGATGGCCGAGCGAATTTTCAGATCGTGCGACGACGTCAGCAGTTGCCCCTGAGGCGGGATACGCACGATACGGCCGTCTCGATGGAACTCGAATACGCCGACTTTGCCACTCTCGAACCGATGGCCAAGCAGGTCATGGCTCGGCAGTTCTTCGGGGTGAGTGGGCGTACCGCGTTCAGCCAGATAGCCCGGGGCGGCGGCTGCAACGAAGCGTTGGCGACGCGGGCCGATGGGCACGGCGATCATGTCTTTGGCCAGGCTCTCTTCATAGCGCACGCCGGCGTCATACCCGCCAGCGTTGACATCGACGAAGGTGTTGTCCATGACGACTTCGACACTGACCCCTGGATAAAGGCGCAGAAAACGCGCCAGCAGGTCGGGCAACAGAAAGCGTGCCACCGGCACTGGCACATTGAGCTTGAGCGTGCCGACCGGGCGCTGAGCGTCGTCGTCCAGATCGTTGAAAGCGGCGTCGATTTCTTGCAAGGCCGGGCGCAGGCGCTCGAGCAATCGCTCGCCGGCGGCCGTCGGCGTGACGCTGCGCGTGGTTCGATTGAGCAGGCGCACACCCAGGTCGCTTTCCAGCCGGCGCATGCAGTCGCTCAACGACGAGGCGGACAGCCCGCGCTTTTGCGCGGCAGCACGAAATCCCCCCGCCTCGACCACCGCAGCAAATATCGACACATCGGTAAGGTTTGGTTTACGCATGAATGCTTCCTCCGCAGGCGCCTGACTGTACGCTATACCGTACGGGTCATCCACCAATGCCCGACTTATCCTCGCGCACTCGTACACCGATACTGCTCACTCGCCCCGCCAAGCGGGAACCTGTCACGCGAATGAGAATCCCCCGATGAGCCATTCACCCGCTACGCCGAGCAATACCGCGACCCAACGCCTTCTCAAGGCCACCCGAATGCTGTTCGCCATTTCCGCGATGGCCGGCACACTGGCTGCGCAGGCGACTTCCCGAACGGAGCCGAAGCCGGACTGGTCAACCCACGATATGCCCAGCCAGAAAGGCCGCATTGTGCTGGTGACCGGAGGGACCAGCGGCATGGGCTATGAAGACGCGCTGGCCCTGACGCGAGCCGGTGCCGAGGTGATCATCGCCGCACGCAACGCCGAGCGCGGCCGCGAGGCGATCGCAAACATCAAGCAAGCCGTGCCCGAGGCGCGCGTGCAATTCGAAACGCTGGACCTTGCCAATCTGCAATCGGTGCGCGACCTCGCCAATCGTCTGCAAGGGCGCCTGCCGAGGCTCGACGTGCTGATCAACAATGCCGCGATCATGTCGCCGCCTGTTCGAGGCGTTTCCGCCGATGGCTACGAGATGCAATTGGCGACCAATTACCTGGGGCATTTCGCCCTGACCGGCCTGCTGATGCCCCTGCTACGCAAAAGCGACGATGGTCGGGTGGTCAGCCTGTCGAGCATCGCCGCCGGGCGCGCAAGCCTGAACTTCGATGACCTGCAGGCTGAGCGCAGTTACGACCCTTTCGCCAGCTACAGCCAGTCGAAACTGGCGGTTCTGAAGTGGAGTATCGAGCTGCAGCAGCGCAGCGATGCCGCCGGTTGGGGGATACGCAGCATCGCCGCGCACCCCGGCGTTGCCGTTACGGAGCTGATCGCCCGGGGGCCTGGCCTGGACAGTGAATTCGGCAAACAATGGGCTGTAGAGCGGGACCTGTATCATTCCGCAGCGCAGGGCGCGCTGCCGACGCTGTATGCAGCGACGGCGCTGGAGGCGGTTGGCGGCGCCTACTACGGGCCTACCGGTGATAACGAGAAGCGCGGGCCGCTGGGCTTCGCCAAGATGCCGCCGGCCGCTGCCGATCGCTCGAATTCGGCCACACTGTGGCAACTCTCCGAGCGACTGACCGGTGTCACCTACCGCTGACCGCCCGGCACGGGCAGGCCCCGTGCCATTGCCCCGCCACTCCCACAGGAGCGCAACATGGATACGTCTCTTCTCGCCCACCGCGCCGGCGCCATCATCAATGCCGAGGCTCACGAGCTGCGCCCTGCGCTCAATGGCTTTCTGCTGTTCGTTTGCCTGTTCGCCGGCTATTTCATGCTCCGTCCGATCCGCGAATCGATGGGCATCACTGCCGGCGTCGAGAACTTGCAGTGGCTGTTCACCGCGACCTTCCTGGTCATGCTGGCGGCCGTTCCGCTGTTCGCCTGGCTCAGCGCACACGTACCGCGCCTGCATTTCGTGGACTGGGTATACGGGTTCTTCTGCACCAATCTGCTGTTGTTCGCCGCCTTGTTCCTGGGTGAGGAAAGCCCGTGGCTGGCGCGCGTGTTTTACGTGTGGATATCGGTCTACAACCTGTTTGTCGTATCGGTCGCCTGGAGCCTGATGGCCGATGTATTCGACAGTGCCCAGGCCAAACGTCTGTTCGCGTTCATCGCGGCGGGCGCCAGCGTCGGCGGCCTGAGTGGCCCTGCGCTGAGCGCCTTGCTGATCGGTCCGCTGGGTGAGTCCGGCCTGATGCTGCTGGCCGCTGTTCTGCTGGCCGCTGCGATGTGGTTCAAGCGCCAGTTGATGCGCTGGCGTGAACGGGGTGGCGCAGGACGCCCCGATGCCGCGCCGAGCGAAAGCCCTCGCAGGCCGTTGCCGGGCAATCCGTTCAGCGGTATGACGGCCGTTCTGAAATCACCCTACCTGCTCGGCATCTGCGGCTTTGTGGTGCTGCTGGCGACAGTCTCCACCTTCCTTTACTTCGAGCAGGCACGCGTCGTCGCCGAACACTTCCCGGACCGCGAGGCGCAGGTGCGCGTGTTCGGCATCATCGACTTTGTCGTGCAGGCGGGCGCCCTGCTCTGTCAGCTGTTCATCACTGGACGCCTCGCGCAAAGGCTCGGCGTCGGCGTGCTGTTGGCCATGGTGCCGCTGGTCATGTGCGCGGGATTTATCGGGCTGATCTTCGCCCCCGGCTTTGGTCTGATCGCCGCGCTGATGATCGTGCGCCGCATCGGTGAGTACGCCTTCGTGCGCCCAGGCCGAGAGATGCTGTTTGCCCCGCTCGATGCCGAAAGCAAGTACAAGGCAAAGAACTTCATCGACACCGTGGTCTACCGCGCCGGCGATGCCATCAGTGCCTGGGCGAAAAGCGCGCTGGACGCCTTCGGCCAGGGTGCAGGCATGGCAGCGCTGGTCGGCGCGTTGTGTGCATTGCTGTGGGGTCTGCTGGGATGGCGGCTCGGCGAGCGGGCGGACCGCCGAGCCAGTTTGTCGGCGGCGCGGCAAAACCCCGCCTAGCGTTCAAGGGTCATTGACGGAGACAGGCATTGCCGTAGAATCGCCCGCCCAAAAAATCAGCTTGCAGAGCGAGAAGGAGCTTCGATGCAACGGGTGATGATTGTTGGTCAGCCTGGGTCTGGCAAAAGTACGTTGGCGCGCAGGCTTGGTGAGCGCACGGGGTTGCCAGTCGTGCATATCGACACGATCCATTGGCAGCCAGGCTGGATCGAGCGAAGCCCGGATGAGAAGACCCGACTCTGCCTGGAGGTCGAGGCGCGTGATCGCTGGATATTCGAAGGTGGCCATTCGACCACTTGGGAAAATCGCATCGCCCGTGCAGATCTGCTGATCTGGATCGATCGTTCGCCACCGCTTCGATTCTTGCGCGTCCTGCGTAGAACGCTGCTCAACCACGGTCAGTCTCGGCCTGACTTGCCGGAAAACTGCTCCGAACAGCTGGCGCATCTGCCGGAGTTTCTAAAGTTCATGTGGCGGACGAGAAAAACCTCGCGAGCCAAAATGCGCCAATTCGTGTTAACGGCGCCATCGGCTTGCCGGGTGGTTCATCTGCGATCCAATCGAGAGACGAGGATATTTCTTGAAAGCATTCGCCATGCACAGGGCCAGACTTTGCAGACTGACTGACGGCTGACCGCTCCACCAGGGAACTGCCGGTGCCAGGCATCGTCCGAGCTTAAGCGTTTAAGCAAACTGCTCGCCACGAGGTTTCCGTTTGAAAGCTGCCATCGTCAAAAAATACCGTCTGATCATCAAGACCCTGGGTTACGTGGGCTGGTCTTTGTTCTGGTTGCTGCTCTGGGACATCGCCGTCACCGTCGACTTCATGCTGTTTCTCAACGCCAAGCTGAACCTGCCGTTGATGCCGCTGACCTTGCTCGGTTCGGCGTTGATCGTGTTGATCAGTTTTCGCAACAGCAGCGCTTACAACCGTTGGTGGGAGGCGCGGACGCTGTGGGGATCGATGATCAACAATTCCCGCAGCTTCGCCCGGCAGGTGCTGACGCTGCTGGACGACGCTGGTGGCGAGGTGAATCCGGTCAAATCCACGCTGTTGCGCCGCCACGTCGCCTACGTGAATTGCCTCGCCGCGCACCTGCAAGGTCAGCCGTGTCCCGACGAGGTGCGGGCGTTTATTCCCGCCGAAGAATTCGCCCGCAGTGGCACAACCAATAACTTTGCCAACGATATCCTCACCGGCTCGGCGACTTTGCTCGCTCGCGAATACAAGGCCGGGCATCTGGACAGTATTCGCCTGGCGCGGCTTGAATCGACCCTGGTGGACTTGTCCAACAGCCAAGGCGGCATGGAGCGGATCGCCAATACCCCGCTGCCCTATCCTTATGTGTATTTCCCACGGCTGTTCATTTCGCTGTTCTGCCTGATCGTGCCGATAGGACTGGTCGAATCCCTCGGTTGGTTCACGCCGCTGGCGTCGACCGTGGTCGGGTTCATGCTGCTGGCCATCGAACGAATCGGCACCGATCTGCAGAGTCCGTTCCGCCACAGCGAACACCAGATTCAAATGGAAGCGCTGTGCGAAACCATCGAAAAGAATTTGCAATCGATGCAGCGTGATTCGTTGGGGGATGTACGCAGGGTTGAGGAGCCCGCTTGAGGCGCTGCTTTAGCAGCAGCGCTTTTCATCAGATGCGCAGTAACTATTGACGAGTGTCCGCCGCCTCGGCCGGGTAAAACTCGCCCTGCTTGCCCATTTCTTCGAGTCGTTCGCGCGCTACCGCCTCAACACGGGCCACTGCGTCTCGATCGTCAGGGTCAACCAACTGCAAGCACAGGCGTCGCACATTTTGGTCATGGGTCCCCTCGCTGAGCATTTCGTGGGTGAAGACTTGTTCAGCACGCCATAGGCATAACTGGGTATGGGTCCCGCCGAGCCATATCTCGTTGATTGATCCAAGATCAGTGGTTGCCAGTTGATCCACGGTGATTGTCTTATCCATTGCGCCGTACCTTGAAAATGCTTGTACAGGTACGACTGGCAGGCATAGCGAGTCGTTCAAGTCGTCGACAGTCCACCCACGCCCCACTCTCACTTGTTCGGAAGATTCTTATGAAATCGCCAAAAATCGAAGATTACATCGTTCAATGGCCATTACTGGGCGTGGACTCCGCTGCCCCTTGGGCGGTGGTTCAGGATTGCGAGAGCCGGATTCTGGAATTGCTTGAAACGCTCGGCCCGGGGTACCGGCGCCACAACAATTGTGCGATTCATGAAACCGCCATCGTTGAGCAAGGCGCCGTTCTCAAAGGCGCAATCATCATCGGCGAAGGCTGCTTCGTCGCGGCGGGGGCTTATCTACGTGGAGGTGTATACCTCGGCAGAAACTGCATCGTTGGCCCCAGCTGTGAGCTGAAAAGTACCTTCATGCTCGATGGCAGCAAGCTTGCCCACTTCAACTTCGTCGGCGACTCATTGATTGGCGAAGCGGTCAATATTGAAGCCGGCGCGATCATCGCCAACTACCGTAACGAACTGGACGGAGCCGATATCAAGATCCGCCACGAAAATCAGGTGATCGAAACAGGCGTCAGCAAATTCGGAGCGCTGGTGGGTGACGGCTGCAAGATTGGCGCAAACGCTGTGATTGCTCCTGGCGCTTTGTTGCGGCCCGATACGCGTGTTCCTCGCTTGGGATTGATTGATCAGTTTGCTTACGATCAATAGCAATCAGCCAAAATGCACAGGCGTGCACGCCGCGGCGAGTCGAAGCGGGAAAGTCTTCTTTTAGCAACAAGCGGCAATCAGGCTTTGGACGCCCATATAGCCTCTTATTTAATTAACGGTAAATTTGTTGTTGGTTTTATTCGTCGTACTGTCAACAAACCAAATCGCGCCCCCGTCTGTTAAAACCCTGCTGCATTCCTTGCCGTATTTTTGATAGGCAACGCAGATCACATCCCCCGTAATCACCCAACTTCCTGACTGCATGGACTCGCTGGAAATCTGAATCTGTGCAGTTCCGTCAGCGCTTAATACTTGAGAAAAAGGATAGCCAGTGGACGTTACGCTGGAATGTTTTCGGCCTATGACCGTAGTTTTTATTTCGCTGCCCGTTAGCTGCTTTGCGGTCGCCGGTGCGTCCGCATGGGCGTCGAGCGCAGCTTGATTACCGGACGAAGCGCAGCCAATCAAAAATAGAACGGCAACCGCATAAAAAAGGAGCTTTTTCATAACTATCACCCTTTCGCTTATTGAGGCACTATAGAAGTACCGGACTTATATTAGACACGAAACGGATCGACAATATATTCGATTACTATAAAGCCAATAGCACTCCCACCTATACACCCCCAAACTGTAAAGCAATCGGACACAATTCGATTTAGTTTGGTAGCGTCGCCGCCATTTAATTTTGCGAACTCAGACCATTCAACTTAACGATGAAGTGCTGGCGCCCAATTGGCGATTTCCGCCCATAGCGAGCCATCAGAAATGACCGCTGAAGTCGAAAGCAAACGATGCTCTAAAGCGTTGTCACCAGAAAGTCACGCCAATTTCCTAATCTTCATCCCTCCCGTCGCCCCAAGAGCTCGCATTCCAAAATGCCGCCCATCACCGCCACCTCCGCAGCCCGCCAAAAGATCATCCTGCGCTCCGACAACCTCACCTCTTCCGACTTCGGCGCGCTCTTCTCCAGGCTCTTCGGCAACCGCTACGCCGATACTCCGCCGCCACCTTCCAACATCATCATCGGCGGGGTCTACGGGCGGCACGACGGGGTGAGTTTTCGGCGTATGCATTACCACGGCGATTTCAGCGTCACCCTTCCCGACCCGCAGAACGAAATCACCTTCGTCATCCCCACCGCCGGCAAGATCGTTTTCAACCACGCCACCGAGTCCATAGGCATGGAGCATGTCGGTCTGGCGATCGACAAGGCGGATATCCGTTCGATGCGTTTTGTTGACGATCACGCGCATCACGGCATTTCGATCAATCGTCAGCAACTCACCGAGCGGTTGTCGGCGCTGCTGGAGAAACCGGTCGTGCAGAAGATCGTGTTTGAGCCAAGCGTGGATCTGAATACCCCGGCATTTCAGGGCCTGAAGGCGTTGATTGATCTGGCCACGGGCACTGAGTTCGATGCCTTGATCAACAGCGGCACGCTGATGCCGTCGCGCTTACGCGAGATGTTGATCGATGCGGTGCTGGAGGCGTGGCCGCACAATTTCACCGAGGCATTACGGGGGCCGGCGCCGTGTGTGGCGCCGCGACATGTGAAGGTGGCGATGGAGTTTATTCAGGCGCATCCGCAGCAGTTGGTCAGTGGCGTGGATCTGGCGCGGTTGAGCCATGTCAGCCAGCGCGCCTTGCAGGAAGGCTTTCGACGTTTTGTCGGGATGTCGATCGTCGCTTATCAGCGGCAGGTGCGTTTGCAGCGCGCCTATGAGGCGTTGGCGCGAGGGCATGCAGGCTCTGTGACGGAGGTGGCGTTGCGTTTCGGCTTCAGCAATGTCGGGCGCTTTTGTCAGTATTTTCAAAGCGCTTACGGCGTAAGCCCAGCGGAGTTGAAGGCCAGGCGTTGACCATTCGGTCCGGCGAAACCTGCATTTGATTGAACAGCAGGAATCTCAGGGCGACTAACCCCAGACAGGTCGTTTGACGGCATCGCCGATTCAAGCGGCGTTTACCTGGCTGCGACCGACGGTGCGTTTCTGCGCGCGTCGGTGCAGGCTTCGCAAGGGGGTTTCCATGACCGAGGATTTCATCGGCTTTTTCACGGCTCACACGATTTTAGGAATTTCACTGGCGAACTGGGTCCTGGCGTTCCTCGCCGCGACACTCAGTTATCTGCTGACCACCACGGCGATCCGTTTCGTGTTCCGCAAGGTGCAGGCGCGGGCCAGTGCCGGCAATGGACATCTGACCTACATGGCCAGCGAAGTGCTGGCGGCGACCAGCACCACGTTGCTGCTGTTGGCGTCGATTCTGGTCGGCATCGGGTTGCTGGATTTGCCGGAGCGCTGGCTCGGGCGGGTCAGCAGTTTATGGTTCGTGGTGGCGGCGTTGCAGGTCGGCCTGTGGACCAACCGCGCGCTGGCGCTGGGGTTGCATCGGTATTTCTCGCGGCATAACGCGACCGGCACTTTTCAGGCGAGCGCCCTGGCGACCCTGAGCCTGTGGGGCGTCAAGGTGTTGCTGTGGGCGGTGATTCTGCTGGCGATGCTGTCGAACCTGGGCGTCAACATCACTGCATTCGTCGCCAGCCTGGGTGTCGGCGGTATCGCGGTGGCGCTGGCGGTGCAGAACATTCTCGGCGACGTGTTCGCCTCGCTGTCGATTGCCGTCGACAAACCGTTTGAGGTGGGCGATTTCATCGTCGTCGGCACGCTGGCCGGTACGGTCGAGCACGTCGGCCTGAAGACCACGCGCATCCGCAGTCTCGGCGGTGAGCAGATTGTCATGGCCAACGCCGACATGATCGGCAGCACCATTCAGAACTACAAACGCTTGCAGGAGCGTCGAGTGGTGTTCGAGTTTCGTCTGACTTACGAGTGCACCAGCGAACAGATCCGCCAGATCACTCAACGCGTTGAAAGCATCATCAAGAACGAAAAACAGGCGCGCTTCGACCGCTGCCATTTCCGCAGTTTTGGTGAGAGTGCGCTGGAATTCGAGACGGTATATATCGTTCTGGACGCCAGCTACAACGTCTACATGGACGTGCAGCAACGCATCAATCTGGCAATCATGGAAGCGGTGGCCGAGCTGGACGCGACGTTCGCCTTCCCGGCGCGCACCGTGCATGTCGCCTCGCTGCCCGAACCCAGCGCGCAGCCGGCACGCACACCGCAACCTTCGCGTGCGCAGCATGCTTGAGCGCAAGAGCCCGGCAATTTGCCGGGCTCTCTGTGTTCAAAACGCGTAACTGGCCTTGAGTCCGCCATTGAAACCATGGCTGTCACCGCTACCGTTGGCGCCGACCTCAGCGCCCACACTCAGGGCGCTGAGGTTGGCCATCAAGCTAACGCCGCCGCTGAACTGGTCGCGATTGTCGAACGCCGCGCGCTGCTCGATATCCAGCCCCAGCAGGTGGCCTTCGCTGTCGACTTGCTGATCGCCAAGCGCACGTTCATAGCCCACGCGAACGCCCGGGACCAACTGCCACGCACCCATTGCCACCGGCGCGAATGACAGGTCGAGACTGGCCACCGCGCTGCGGCGGGTTTGCTTGATGCCGTCGACGTCGAGCGCCAGCTCACTGCCCTTCTCTTTGAAACCTTGCAAGTCGAGATGACTGACGCGAAAGCCCAGGCTCGGTTCGACAATCACGCTGCTCAGCGGCAGGCGATACCCCAACGCCACGGTCGCGCCAGTGAGATTGCCGTGAGTGTCGCCCTTGGCAGTGCCGAGGCCACCGCCAAGCTCGCGTTTGCTGTCGTAGTCGACATATCCGGCGCTGGCGTTGGCATCGACAAACATGCCGCGCTCAAGGCTGATGAGGCCGTAACGCGCACCGAGGTTGAGGAAGGTGAAGTTCGTATCGGCCTCGCCACCCGCGCCGCCCACGCTGCCCTTGCTGTAGCCAAAGCCGCCGCGTGCGCTGAGTTGTTCGCTGAAGCGCTGGGTGATGCCGAGCATCAGGCCCTGGCTGTGCTCGTTGCTGCTGTCGGCGTGGGCCGAGCCGTCCGTGCCGAGGTAGCTGGCGAGCGCGGTACTCCAGAGGCGGTATTGGCCGATCTTCAGATCGCTGCCGCTGGCGAACGGTGCGGCGGCTTGTTCGATCATCGCGTTCTGCCGCAGCAGGTAGCTGGCCGCATCAGCGTGGACCTGTCCGCCAACTTGAGATTCGACACCGCCCAGAGTGCCGGCGTCGATCGCCGATTGCAGGTAGTAGTTGTAGGCGCTGTAGGTGCCGGACAGCTCGGAGTTCTGCAACTGCCGCAGCAACTCGGCACCAGCGGCGGCATTGCCTATCAGCCCGGCCTGCCCCGGCAAGCTGTTGTACTCGACCAGTTTGCCGCGCAATACGTAAATGGTTTCCTGGGACAGACCGAGGCCCTGCTTGAGGTAGTTGTCCATGCTGCCGTACTCGGCGGCGACCTGGTCGAGACCGGCCTGCAAGTAACTGGCCTGAACGCCGAGCAGCGGCTCGTAGACAGCGGCCATACTCGGCGGCAGCGCTTTCAAGGTCGCGGCGACGCGGGCGGCGGTGTAGTCGTTGGTCGCCAGATAATTGGCCATGATCGTCGCCTCATCAACGCCAGCGATGCTCTGCAACACGGCGGCGGTCCAGCCGGTGCGGTCCTTGCCAGCGGTGCAGTGGAACAGTTGCGCGGCGTCGACACTGGCCAGCTCATTGAACAACTGGCCGAACTGCCCGCGCATGCCGGCATCGCTGACGAAAGCGCGGTTGGTTTCCTCCATCATCGCCACGGCCTCGGCGGCGCTATGGAACGAGATGCTGGTGATGTTCGAACCGGAGGTGGTGCTGCCGATGATGTCGATGTTGCGATAGACCGCGCCCGTGATCATCGTGTCAGGCGTGGCGGCAATTTCGCTGGGCGTGCGCAAGTCGTAAATGGCTTTGATGCCGAGACCATTGAGCGTCGTCAGATCCGCCGCCGACGGCGTCAATGCGTTGGAGCGGTAGAACACGCCGCTGCGCATAACGCCGTCGTGGGCGGTGGAGTACGCGGTGGTGATGCCGGCGATGTCGCGAAAGTTGTCGATGCCGGACAAGCGCGGCGTGTCGAGGGTGACAGGCTCGGCCCCATGGGCAGCGGCGATGGAAAGGCTCAGAACGGACAGCGAACACAGAAGACGTTGGAACACAGTGCAGCCTCATGAAATCAGCGTTGGGCTGGTCACTATGGGCAGGCGAGTGGGAGGGAATATGACAGTTTTGGCGCACAACAAAATGCCTGCGCGAATGGGCCGTGGGGTGCGTGATCGGTCCATCAATCCTGCTTGAATGTGTTGAAGATCCCTGTGGCAGCGAGCCTGCTCATGAAAGCGGCGTGTCAGCCGATTATATTCAAACTGAAAAAAAGCTTTCGCGAGCAGGCTCGCTCCCACAGGGTTTGGGGAAGTATCCGTTTTTTCAATTTGTCGCGCGCAATGCCAACCCCTTATAAGACTGCCATCACTTTCAAGAACAAGAGGCTGTACCCATGAGCAACGCCTGGAACGAAGGTTATTTCACCGACGAAGGCTACACCTACAGCTATAGCCGGGAGATCAATCCGGTGTTCCTGCGTTACTGCCTGTTGTTGCGCGGGTTCGCCACGCTGGAAAGCAACGACGGCGTGCACTGCGAACTGGGCTTCGGTCAGGGCGTGTCGATCAACATCCACGCCACCGCCAACCCGGGTTCGTTTGTCGGTACCGACTTTCACCCGGGTATGGCGGCCCATGCCATCGACCTCGCGACTGCCGCCAACAACGGCGCCCGTCTGTACGACGACAGTTTCGAACAGCTGCTGGCGCGCAATGACCTGCCACAGTTCGACAGCATCAGCCTGCATGGCATCTGGACCTGGGTCAGCCGCGACAATCAGAAACTGATCGTCGAATTCGCCCGCCGTCACTTGAAACCGGGCGGCATGCTTTACGTCAGCTACAACTGCTTCCCCGGCTGGTCGCCGTCGGCGCCGCTGCGCAATCTGTTCAGCCTGCATGACCGTTTCGCCAACGCCTCGGCGCGCTCCGATGAGCGTATTGACGCCGCACTGGAGTTTTCCGAAGCGTTGCTCGCGGCCAATCCGAAGTATGCCGCTGCGGCACCGAGCCTCGGCGCGCGGCTGCAGAGCATCAAGGGCCAGGATCGTCACTACGTCGCCCACGAATATTTCAACCGTGACTGGAACTGCATGTACTTCGCCGACATGGTCGACGCGTTGGCCCCGGCCAAACTCGACTACGCCACCACGGCAGTGCCGCTGGACTCGGTCGACCCGCTCAACCTGAGCGCCGAAGGCATGGACTTTCTGGAAACCATCGAACACCCGATCATGCGCGAGCAAGCGCGGGACTACTTCGTCAACCAGCACTTCCGCCGCGACCTGTACGTGCGTGGCGCGACGCGCCTGTCCGCTGCCGAACGCCGGGCGAGAATGCTGCACAGCCGTTTCGTGCTGCTGCAACCCTGGGAAACCGTGGCGGGCTCGGTCAGTGGTCCTGCCGGCGAAGCGACGCTGCAACCGGAGATTTACGGACCGGTGCTCGATGCACTGGCGGCACAGAACTATGCGGCCAAATCGATGCGCCAATTGTTGTCCGAGGCTGCGCTGGCTTACGACGACCTCGAACAAGCCCTGGCCGTGCTGATCGGTATGGGCGCTGTCGCTCCGTGCCAGAGCGAGGCCGCCGAGTCGCAGGTCAGCGGTCGCTGCGCCGCGCTCAATCTGCAACTGTGCAAACGCTCGCTGTACGGCGCCAACATCCAGACCCTGGCCAGCCCGGTCACCGGTGGTGGCGTGACGGTCAGCCGCTTCCAGCAGTTGTTCCTGATCTCGATCAAGCAAGGCAAACAGCAGCCGGCCGAATGGGCGCAACTGGCGTGGGGGGTGATCAGCGAACAAGGTGAAGTGCTGGTCGACAATGGCCAGCCGCTGCTCACCGCTGAAGCCAACATCGCCGCGCTGACCGCACAGGCGCAGGTGTTCGCCGAGCAAACGCTGGTGGTGCTGAGGGCGTTGAAGATCGCCTAACGCTTCAGTTCGGGTGTCTTTATCTTCACAGAACGACCCGGTCGGCTCCCTCTCCCTCCGGGAGAGGGCTGGGGTGAGGGGCTTTTGATTTCAGCTATCACAAGCAAACCCTGACCCCAGCCAACCGTCCTGTTTGCGGAACTTTCCGCGCTCTGCCGCCCGTCCTGCCACTCGGCAAAAAACGAAATTTCTGCTGCGCGCCCTCCTCACAAACTATGCATGCGCCAACGCCCAAAAGGGCAAGGCGCGATAGCCTGGTCTGAGGAAAATTTGAATGTTCATACATAACAAGCGACTTCAGTACACCGTTCGCGTGGCCGAGCCCAACCCGGGTCTGGCCAATCTGTTGCTGGAACAATTCGGGGGCGCCAATGGCGAACTGGCCGCGGCAGCGCGCTATTTCACCCAAGCCTTGGCTGAGGAAGATCCGGGGCGCAAAGACCTTCTGCTGGACATTGCCACCGAGGAATTGAGTCACCTGGAGGTGGTCGGCTCGATCATCGTCATGCTCAACAAAGGCGCCAAAGGTCAACTGGCAGAGGGCGTTCAAGAGGAAGGCGAGCTGTACCGCGCGCTGAATGGCGCCGGCAATGACTCGCACATCACCAGCCTGCTCTATGGTGCCGGCGCGCCTCTGGTCAATTCGGCTGGTGTGCCGTGGACGGCGGCCTACGTTGACTCGATCACCGAGCCGACCGCCGACTTCCGTTCGAACATCGCAGCCGAAGCGCGGGCGAAAATTCTCTACGAACGCTTGATCAACATCACCGATGATCCGGGCGTCAAAGAGGCGCTGGGCTTTTTGATGACGCGGGAAATCGCCCATCAACAGTCCTTCGAAAAAGCCCTGCATTCGATCCAGCCGAACTTCCCGCAGGGCAAACTGCCGGGCATGCCGGAGTTCACCAACAAGTACTTCAACATGTCTGGCGAGCCCAACGTTCGTGGTCCGTGGAACGAGGGCGGCGCGTGGGAGTACGTGGAAAACCCAGAACCTGCGGTGGACGGCGGCGATGGTCTGGCGACCGTCACCCTGCCGGCTGAAGACCAACAGGTGCTGGAGGCGATGAAGATCCGCACGGCGTCTGACCCACTCAGCGAACCGGTGACCGGTGCTGATCTGGGCTCCGGTTACGTGCAAGGCAAAGATGTCTGAACCCCGTCCGGCGGCCCCGGATCGGGGTCGCCACTTGCTCAAGGTGATCAACATGAAAAACAGCAAAGTCTCGGCACTGACCTCTGAACATTTTCAACGTTTGATGGAGCACGCATACGCCGGTTTTGAGCTGGACTGCAAACAGGCCTGTCGGGGATTGAAAGTCAGCATGGCGGTGAATGTATTTGGCCTGGGCACCCTGCTGCCGAATAATTTCGCTGAGGAGACTGCCTTTCCGCCAGCGGACACACATCCAGCCGTCGACGACGCCTTGCCCACGATGCCGGTGGTCGCCAAGCGCGTATTGGCGCAGCGCAACCGTTCCATCGACGGGGCGGAAAGTTTTCATCGGTAACAGGAGCGCGATATGAGAACTTATAAAAACCTGAGTTTACCCTCAAGCCTGGGTGTCGCCCCGGGACTCCAGTTTCTGCTGGGCTGTGCGATATTCGCCGGCGGAACGCTGATCCTGATGAGCGAACTGGCGGGAACCTTCTTTGCGATGTGAACCCTGGTTTGCTATCGGGCGTTCAAAACAGCACCGCAGCCGCTTCCCTCATGAAGATCTCAACGGTCTTCGGCCCTATCCCCTCGAACTCGGACAGGCGCTTCTCCAGCGCCTTACGATCCGCGCTCGCCGCCACGATGTTACTCACCTTACCGGCGTACTCGCTGTTGAGCTTGTTGGCCAGCGCGAGCAGTCGCGACGCCGTGCTTTCATCGTAACGAACGTAACGCGCCTGCCCCAGCATCGACACCAATTGACGGTGTGTGCACTGCGCGAGCTTTAGCGGGGTGTCGTTGTGATGCTGCTCTACTATGACCTGATACGCCTTGGCGGCGATGGCGCCCTGAATCCTTTTGCCCATCAGAAAACTCGCCAGCAGCCATTTGAACAGGCCGGCTTCGTTGGCATTGTGCAGGTCGATGTTCAAGTCACCGGCGGTGATGATTTCGCTCACAAGTCTCACCTCAAGGCGCGCGTCAATTACAGATGTTGACCCGACACGGCTTGGAACGATCCAATCGCGACCGCCTGGCCAAGGCAGTAAATTGAATTCCAGGTGGAAAAGGATGGTCATCTTTCAAGAGATGAGAGATGACAAGCATAAGGACCCTCAAATGCTCGGTCGTAAGATGCCCAAAACCCGGGGGCATGACGCCGCACAAACCGCTCCCATCAAAGCTGCCAGCGAGATCGCCGCTTTCCGCCTGACAGTCATCTTCATGCTGACGGTCATTCTGACGTTTCTCGGCGTGGAGGGCTGGCGAACCTGGCGTGACTATCATGCAGCCTTCTCGTCGGCGCGTGATTCGGTCACCAACCTCGCGCGGGCAACCGCGCAACATGCCGAAGATGCCATCCGCCAGGTCGATGTGCTGACCGCCGCCCTGGGCGAGCGCGTCGAAGGTGATGGCTTGCAAAACATCGACGTGCCGCGCATCCACAACTTGCTGGTCCAGCAAGCCAGTTTGATGCCGCAGTTGCATGGGCTGTTTATCTACGGCCCGGACGGCAAATGGATCGTCACCGACAAGGAAATGATCCCGGACCCGGCGAACAACGCCGACCGCGACTACTTCCAATATCACCGCGCCAACACTGATCGAAACGTGCGTATCGGTGATGTCGTCAAGAGCAAATCCACAGACGACCTGATCATCCCGATTTCCCGCCGCTTGAATAACCCGGACGGCTCCTTCGCCGGCGTGCTGCTGGGGACGATCAAGGTCAGTTATTTCGTCGACTATTACGGCGATTTCAAGATCGACGACAAGGGTGCCCTGGTGCTGGCGTTGCGCAACGGCACCATCCTCGTGCGTCGTCCCTTCATCGCTTCGGTCATCGGTCAGAGCCTCGCCGACAGTGAGGTGTTCAAGAACTACCTGCCCTTTTCCAGTCAAGGGATCGCCGAGGTCCGAGCGGTCGTCGACGGCACCCAGCGTCTGTATGGTTACAGAGCTTTGAGCACCTATCCGCTGGTGGTCGAAACCGGCCTTTCCCGCGAATCGATCATTGCGCCGTGGCGCTGGGACCTGATCAAAACCGGTTTCGTGTTGATGTCGGTGATTACTGCGTTCACGGTCTTCGGATTGATTGTCTTGAGGCAACTGCGTCAACGCATGGTGATGGAAAAGGACTTGCGCCGTGCACATCAGGCCATGAAGGACATGGCCTTGACCGACAGCCTGACCGGACTGGCCAACCGTCGGCGACTGGACACTGCCTTGGTTGACGAAATTCGCCTGGCCAGACGCCAGGGTTCGTCGATCTCACTGATCATGATCGATGTCGATCACTTCAAGCTCTACAACGACAGCTACGGGCACGCGGCGGGTGACGATTGCCTGAGCGCCGTCGGCCAAGCGATTGCGCAAGCAGTAAAACGGCCGGGTGATCTGGCCGTGCGCTATGGCGGCGAGGAGTTTTCCGTGCTGCTGCCCAACACCGATATTCGCGGGGCGGCGCTTGTGGCTGAGGAAATACTCGAGGCCATTCGATCCTTGCGGATGGAGCACAAAGCCCATCCGCTGGGTCACGTCACCGCCAGCGCAGGTATTGCGGTTGGCAAGCCGGCCGAACATGAAGTGAGCCCCGCCACTCTTATCGAGTCGGCTGACAAACTGCTGTATGCCGCGAAGCAGAAAGGCAGGGATCGCTACTGTATCGGCGAGGAAGTGCTCGGCGCCTAGCCACCGTTCCTCAACGGCAGCGCAGCATCACGGCAGCGCGAACCCGCTGGACGCCAAACACCGTCATGCGCAGAAATTCCTGGTGACTGACCGGCAAGTGCTGGCAGTCCAGGCCGCGCTTGAGTTTGCTGTGGTCGACATCAGGATCATGCAAGTAAACGAAGTCCTCGTCACACCCGGTGATGATGACCCAATGCGGCGCTTTCAAGCGGGTGAATCGGTAGCTGCTGATCAGCACCAGCGGTTTGTATCCGGCCGCCAACGCCTCGCCGATCTGCAGATATTCACCCAGCACCTGCTCGACTTGCGTGGCCGCCAGGTCTTGGGCAAAGCCGTCCTCGACCAGTTTCATGATCGACTTCTTCTCCGTGCTGCGTACGCCGTGAAGAAAAAGCGAGCCCGCGTGACTGACCTCAAGGCGCACATCGAAACCGCGCCGCCAGGCCGCCAATGCCAGACCCTGAGGACTACAGCCACCGTGCCCCGCCGTCATGAAAATGGTGGTTGCCTCGCGCCATAGCTGGATTTCCTCCGCTCGGGTCATTGCGCGGCTCGGATCGATGGCAGACATGGCCATCAGCAAGCACGCGGCGCCGCAGGTGAACTCGGTGGTCTGCTGGTAATACGGCACTTGGCGCGCGGGCGCCGGTGTTTCGCGCAGGATGCGTTTCTCGTAGCGCAACGCCTCGCAGTGGTCCTCGTAGTAGTCCTCGACGCTGGCAAAGCGCTGGTAGCCGTTGGCTTCGTAGAGGCGGATGGCAGCGCTGTTGTCAGCGCGCACCTCCAGACGCAGCCATGCGCAGTTGCGCGCCAATGCACAGGCCTGGGCCTCTTCCAGCAGACGCTGGCCAAGCTCATGTCCGCGCCACGCGGGGCTGACGGCAATCGAATACAGGCGTCCAAGTGAGGTGCCACGGTGAAAAAGCACCAGTGCATAACCGCAGAGGATTGCGCCCGAGGTGACGACAATCAACGCGGCATTGGCTCGACTGAGCATCCAGCTGAAGTTGCGCTGATTCAACCGGTCGAGGGTAAAACACACCCGCTCCAATTCGACCAGATCGTCGATATCGTCAGTGGATGCAAAGCGAAAATCAAAAGACATGACCGCACCGTAAAGTTTGAGTAACGAACCGGGACAGACCGAAAGGCCCGTGATTTATTGAAGCGGCGTCTTCTTCAACAGGGATTCATTACTCATGTCAGCGGTGCAAGCCAACGTGAACGAAGTATTAGACAAAACTGAGCATTCGACAATCTCCCTCAGCGAGGAACCTCCCAGTATCAAGCCCTCGGGAAGTCGATTGCTCATACTGGTCGAACGCAAAGATGACTGGGCCGATTACCTGCCCAGCGAGAGCCTGATGCTCGCTCAGGATTACCTTGAACACAGCGATGATTTTCCTCATCGCACCCAGGTCATCAACCTCTGCCGCAATTACAAATACCTCGGTCAGGGCTATTACTGCTCATTGCTCGCCGAGGCGCGCGGGCACAAGGTTTTTCCGTCGGTGCGCACCGTCAGCGAGCTGGCGCGCAAAGCGCTTTACGGGGTCGGGCTGAATGATCTGCAACGCACCCTGGAGCGGGCGCTGGCTAATCATCCATACGGCGAAACCGAGGCGTTCACGCTGTCGCTGTACTTCGGCAAGGCCTCGATCGAGCCGCTGCAAGAGATCGGCCGTCAACTGTTCGAGGCGTTCCCCTGCCCTATCCTGCTGGTGGAATTCCGCCGTGGTGAGAGCTGGCAGATCGCAGGCATCAAAGCCGGAGCGCTGCACAAGCTTCGCGACGAACAGCAGCATGTCTTCGCTGACGCACTGGATGCCTTCAATCGCAGAACGTGGCGTCAGCCCGCTTCCAAACGCGTGGCCCGCTACGACCTGGCCATCCTGCATGATCCTGACGAAGCCCTGCCGCCGTCTAACCCCGAGGCATTGCAGCGCTTCATCGCGGCAGGCGAACAGCTGGGTATCGATGTCGAACTGATCGAGAAAAAGGACTACGCGCGTCTCGCCGAATTCGACGCGCTGTTCATCCGCGAAACCACGCGAGTGGATGATCACACCTATCGGTTTGCCAAGAAGGCTGAAAGCGAAGGCCTTGTGGTGATTGACGATCCGTCGTCGATCCTGCGCTGCACCAACAAGGTCTATCTGGCCGACCTGCTCAAGCGTCGCGGGCTGGGCATGCCGGCAACGGAAATCCTCTATAAGGATCGTCCGCAGGAACTCGAAAACGCAGGGCGTCGCCTAGGTTTCCCGTTGGTACTGAAAATCCCCGATGGCTGCTTTTCACGGGGTGTGATCAAAGTCGCCGATGCACAAGCGCTGGCCACTGCCGCGCAGGAGTTATTCGAACACTCGGTGCTGCTGCTCGCGCAGGAGTACTGCTACACCGAATACGACTGGCGCGTCGGCGTGCTCAATGGCGAGGCGCTGTATGCCTGCAGATACTTCATGTCCAAGGGGCATTGGCAGATTTACAACCACAAGGCGCTGCCCGGCGAGATCAACGGGATGTGCGAGGCGGTGCCCGTCGAGCAAGCTCCGCCGGCAGTCGTGCAGCTCGCCGTACAGACGGCTCGACTGATCGGCGACGGCCTCTACGGCGTCGACCTCAAGCAGGCGGGCGATCGGGTCCTGGTCATCGAAGTGAACGACAACCCCAACCTCGATGCGGGTATCGAAGACGCGGTGCTGGGCGACGAACTTTATCGGCGCGTGCTGCAAGCGTTCACGCAAAGGCTCGAGCTCAAACACCGTGGCCAAGCGTGGTGAGCAATGATTGAAGGCTATTGCATTGATTGCGGCGCCCTGCACAGTACATCTGGAGAACAGGCGACTGTCTGGCTGTGTGTCGCCCCGGACGCAGCCGAGCAACTGGATCTGCACAGACTCCTGGGCATTGGCCCACAAGCGATAGAGTCGTCGCTGGACCCTGACGAAGTGGCCCGCATCGAGGTCAAGCCAGATCACCTGTTTATGATCTGGAAGCGCCCGGAAAGCTTCGACGGGCGCGCATTCAACGTTTCGTCCTTCGGCGTGGTGCTGAGCGAAAAACGCTTGGTGGTCATTTGTGCGAGCAACTCGCTGCTCTCGGGTCTTGAGCACGATGCGCAAATGACCGGGCCACTGGACGTGCTGATGGCGTTACTCGCTGAAAGCGTTCATCACTATCTCGGGCATTTGCGCGTGGTCAAACAGATCGCTCGGGAGATCCAACAGCAGTTCACCCGGGCGATGGACAATCAGCAATTGGCGCAGATGTACAACCTGAGCGAAAGCCTCGTGTACTACGTCAATGCGATTCAAAGTAACGGAGCGGTGCTGACCCTGCTGCGCAACCACGGTCAGCGTCAGGGCTTCAGCGACGGTCAACTGGCTGCGCTGAATGACCTGATCGTGGAAAACGAACAAAGCTTCCAGCAGGCCAGAATTCACGCCAAGGTGTTCGCCAACCTCATCGAATCCCACGGCAACCTTGCCAACAACAGCATGAACCGGGCGCTGCGCAAGCTGACGCTGATCAACGTCGTATTCCTTCCCTTGAACCTGATCGCCAGCATCGGTGGCATGTCGGAGTTCAGCATGATGACGTCCGGCGTTCCCTGGTGGATGTCCTTTCCCGTGCTGATCGCCTGCATGGGCCTCGTGGGCGCGGGGATGGTGCTGGTATTGCGGCGCATGGCCTGAATTCAGAGCACATTCTGCTAACGCCTGCGCCGCATGCGGGCGTCAATTGGTCCGGCTGACCACCCGGATATGTGTAATCCCTACCCGCTCGGCCTGCTCGAGAGTCTGCTCTGGCGTCGAATCCGCCGTGGGCATGACCAGGCTGTTTTCCGCATCGCCCAGATGCAGTTCCAGCAGATGCATCGCCGCGTCGTGCTCGGCCAGTTGCGCTTCCTTGAGTTCGAGCAGATAAGTACGAGGCTCGCCATTGAAACGGTATTCGATGTGATAGGTGTACATGTTGTCGTCCGCGTCGGTGAGAAAAGGCAGTGTTTATCCTGACGCGACGGTCAGCTTTTAGTTCAACCTGACTGCCATTTTGCGTTTGCAAACAAACTTTTTGCGCAGCGAAGCGTCCTCTTCTTAACTCTCCATAACAGCTGATCACAGCTAAGGACTGGCAATGACCTTTTTCATCTTCCTTCTGGCCTGCGCGGCGGCGGCAACCACTGGCGTGATGTTCAAACCCGGCCCGTGGTACGAATCGCTGACCAAACCCTCTTTCACCCCGCCTAACTGGGCCTTTCCCGTAGCGTGGACGATCATCTACCTGCTGCTGGCCTGGGCCGGTTATCGCTTGAGCCTGATCCCCGGCAGCCAAACGGTGCTGGCCTTGTGGGCTGCGCAAATCGCCCTCAACACGCTGTGGACGCCGGTGTTCTTCGGCGCGCATCAGGTGCTGGCGGCGCTGGTGATTCTGGCGGTGTTGTGGGTGGTGGTCGCGGTGATGGTCGTGCTCGCCCTGCAACTGGACGTGGTCACCGGGCTGATTCTGTTCCCGTATCTGGCGTGGCTATGCGTCGCGGCGGCATTGAACTGCTCGATCCTGATGAAGAATCGTCTGTGAGCGACTTCCCATGGCCGCAAGGCGAGCGCGAGCTGGCACAGGTTCGCGCGTTCAACAAAAAGCTCGCCTGGCTGCCGCGTTTCAAGATCCGCAATCGCCTCACCCCACGGCTGATTCAGGCGTTGCTGCGGGCGGGTCAGCTCGGCGGCGACGGCAAGCTGCGCCAGCATGGGCTGACCGCCGAACGGAAGATCATCGACACGGTGCCCGTGCGCATCATCCGCCCCAAGGGCAAAGCCAGAGGCGTGGTGCTGGATTTCCATGGTGGCGGCTGGGTGATCGGCAATGCGCAGATGAACGACAACTTCAACATCGCCATCGTCAACGCCTGCGACGTGGCGGTGGTGTCGGTTGATTATCGGCTGGCCGTGTCGACGCCAATCGAGGGCTTGCTGGACGACTGTCTGCGCGCGACTCGCGGCATCTTGAACGATGGCGAATTTGCCGGACTGCCCGTGGTCGTCGTCGGTGAATCGGCCGGCGGACATCTGGCGGCGGCCACCCTCCTCGCGCTCAAATCTTCGCCGCAACGGCTGCAACGGATCTGCGGCGCGCTGCTGTATTACGGCGTCTACGACCTGACCGGCACACCCAGCGTGCGCACCGCGCCCGCCGATACTCTGGTGCTCGACGGCCCCGGCATGGTCGAAGCGTTGCGCCTGCTCACGCCGGATATCAGCGACGAACAACGACGCCAGCCACCGCTGTCGCCGCTATACGGCGATTTCAGCGGACTGCCACCAGCGCTGCTGTTTGCCGGCGACCTCGATCCGCTGCTGGATGACACGCGGCTCATTGCTGAGCACTGGCAACACGCGGCGCCGGTGGAGATGTACGTGCTGCCGGAGTGTCCGCATGGCTTCATCCACTTCCCCACCGCCACTGCTGACCATGTGCTGGCTTACAGCCGCAAGTGGATTTCAGCGCAAGTGGCAAGCTACTCAGCGAAATCCGCCGAAATCAGCCCGGCGCTTTCGTAGCTGCCGATCAACTCATCAAACAACGCAATATCCCCTCGGCTGCGTGCAATCAACTGCGCACCAGCCACCGCAGCGTAAATCGCCCGCGCCCGCGCCTCGCAGCTGTCTTCGTCGGCAGCTCCTGCAGCGATCAACACCTGGGTCAGCCACTCGATATTGACCTCTGCGAACTTCTTCACCTGGTCCTTCACCGGGTCTGGCAGATCCTGATATTCGGCAGCCATGAAGCTGACGAGACACAGCCGATTACCGCTTTCCAGCGAAGTGCGGAAGATCGACGGGTACAACTTCAGGGATTGTTGCGGCTCGGGATTGGCCTCACGAATGTCGTCCAGCGCCTTGGCCGCGTCTTGCCAGTAACGCTCGGCGACTGCCGCGCCGAGGTCGGCCTTGCTGGGAAAGTGGTAGTAGATGCTGGCGTTCTTGATACCCACCACTTCACCAATGCTACGGAAGTTGATGCCGTTGTAGCCGTGGGTCTGCGCCGCTGTTTTGGCGGCGTCCAGAATCGCTTCGCGTGCGTTCACGCTCATGTCTGTGTCCTCGATGACTATCGGTCAATGGGGCGAAGTGTACCCGCGAAAGATTTACCTGCCAATTGGCAGGTAGGGGATTGACAGGAATAAATTCTGGCCGCAGTCTTTGCCTACCAACTGACAGGCAGGGCAACTGAAATGACCGCTAACTCGACTCAAAACGACGCTCACTCCATTTCCGCATTGAAAATCTACGACTGGTACAACGGCCCCTACCCGGCCCGCGTGCGCATCGCCCTGGCGGAAAAATCGCTATTGGCCCGCACCGAATTCGTCTCGGTAAATCTGTGGAAAGGCGAACACAAGAACCCCGAGTTTTTGCGCTTGAACTACTCCGGAACGCTACCAGTGCTGGAGCTGGAAGACGGCACGCTGCTCGCCGAATGCACGGCCATCACGCAATACCTGGACGTCCTCGACGGCAACCCCCTGCTCACGGGCCGCACACCGGTTGAGCAAGGACGGATCCACATGCTGACCAAGCGTGCCGAGATTGAATTTCTCGATGCCGTCAGCGTGTATTTCCACCATGCAACCCCGGGACTCGGCCCGGAAGTGGAGCTGTACCAGAACGCTGAATGGGGCATGCGCATGCGGGACAAGGCTGTGCGCGGCATGCGCTATTTCGACTACTTGCTGCGTCAGCAGCCGTTCGTGGCCGGCACCAGTTTTTCCATGGCGGACATCGCCGTGTTGGGCGGGATGATCTTCTCGGCGCTGGTTGAGCTGGAAGTCCCGGAAGACTGCACGGCACTGCGCGAATGGCACGCGCGCATGCAGCAACGTCCGAGTGTGCAGCAATGGCGCGCGATGGTTGAGCGAGGCGAGCCGTAAAAAACCAGACCAGCAAAAAAGGCGCCTTGATCGGCGCCTTTTTCGTTGTCAGCCTACCTTGATCACAACCTTGCCAAACGCCCCTTTCGCCAGATGCTCATAGGCCTCGCGCGCCTGTTCGAACGGATAGACATGGTCGATCACCGGGCGAATGTCGTGCTCGGCGAGGAACACGTTCATCCGGTCGAAAGATGAACGCGGTGCCACCGCAATGCCGCGAATGGTGGTCTGGCGGAAGATCAGCGGCATCAGGTTCAGCTCGACGGTCTGCCCTGTCAGAAAGCCAATCTGCGCAATCCGCCCCGAGGCCTTGGTCGCTGCTACCGACTGATTGATGCCATTGCCTCCCGCCACATCAAGGAGCAGATCCACACCCTTGCCCTCGGTGAGTTTCAGCACCTCGTCCGCCCAGTTCGGCGTGCTGCGGTAGTTGATACCGGCGATCGCGCCCAGACGCTTTACCGCGTGCAGATTGTCATCGCTGCTTGAGGTTGCGATGACTTTGGCGCCCAGCGCGGTGGCGATCTGCACGGCGAAGATCGATACGCCGCCGGTGCCCTGTACCAACACGGTCTGGCCCGGTTGAATAGCGCCGAAATCCACCAGTGCGTACCACGCGGTGAGTGCGGCGATGGGCAGCGTCGCCGCCTCTTCATCGCTCATGTTGGCCGGCGCGCCGACGGCGCTGTCCTCGTGAATGATCATGTACTCGGCGAGGCCACCGGGCAGCGGCGAACCGAAGCAATAATCCGGCTCGTTCGGCCCCGGCTCGCCGTCAAGCCAGCGCGAGTACAGATGCGAATTGACCCGGTCGCCGACCTTGAGGCGTGTCACGCCGTCGCCGATCGCAACCACCGTGCCGGCGGCATCGCTGACCGGAATCAACGGTTTTGGCACCATGTGCGGCTCATAGATGCCGTCAACGATGGCCTTGTCGCGGAAATTCAGCGAGACCGCGCCGACCTTGACCAACAGCTCGCCAGCCTTGGGCTGCGGCGTTGGCGTCTCGCCGAGTTGCAGATTGTCGAGCCCGAAATCTTTCAGTAACCACGCTTTCATGGTGAGTCTCCAAATGCGTTATTGGCCGCAAACCCTCAGCAGGTTTGCCTTGGGGCCATGATTGGCTTTTACAGCAGCGCAATAAATGCTTGGAAAAAGACATGATTGTTCTATCCTCAGGCAATAAATCCATACGCTGAAACTTGCCGAGAAGTCATGGAATTACTGCAATCGATGCGCCTGTTCGCCCGACTGGCGGAACTGGGCAGCTTCACCAAAGCCGCTGAGTCGCTGGACATCGGCCGGCCGCAGGTCACTCGCTATATTCAGGAACTGGAAACATCGCTGGGCGTGCGCCTGTTCCAGCGCACTACGAGGAAAGTGGCACCCACCGCCGAGGGTGAACTTTTCTATCAGCGGGTCCAGGAAATTCTGGCCGAGATCACCGCCGCCACCACAATGTTCGATCGCACCGGAGCCACGCTGTCCGGCCGCCTGCGCATCGACATACCCACTGCGTTCGCGCAGCTGGAATTCATCAAGAGCCTGCGCGAATTCACCGCCACCTACCCCGGCATCGACATGGTGCTGGGCGTCACCGATCGTGCGGTTGATCTGGTCGGCGAAGGCATCGACTGCGCGCTGCGCATCGGAGAGCTACCCGATTCAACCCTGATCGCCCGCCCTATCGCCCTGGCGACCATGGTCACCTGCGCCGCGCCCGAATACCTGCGCGAGCACGGCACGCCGGAAACGCTTGGAGATCTGGCGAACCATCAAGGCGTGAACTTTCTCTCGGGCCAGAACAACCGCGCCTTGCCCTGGCAGTTTTCAGTTGAGGGCAAACAGAAAAGCTACGTCAGCCGCAAAGGCATTACCGTCACCGAGTCGAACGCTTACGTGCAGTGTGGCGTGTCGGGCTTCGGCATTATCCAGGCGCCGGGCATCGCGGTCGCCGAGCATTTGGCTAGCGGTGCTCTGGTGGAAATTCTGCAACCGCTGCGCCCGACGCCTCGGCCGGTATCGCTGCTGTACCCGAGCCGCACGCATTTGCCGGCGCAGGTGCAGGTGTTTATCGAATGGCTGCAGGTGCGGTTTGTGCAGTTGTATGCGGGGTGGGTGGAAGGTTGAATCTGGCTTTATCGCGCAGTTTCTGCAGCGTGCGCACCTAGGATTTAACACTGATCCCGCGAGCAGCAAAGACTTCACGCGCAGCCGTTATACCGTTCAAGGCGCTGGGAAACCCTGCGTATACGGTCATTTGCAAGATCACATCGACCACCGCCTCCGGTGTGCACCCGACGTTCAGGGCGCCGCCGATATGCACTTTCAGTTGTGGCTGTGCGTTGCCCAGTGCGGTCAGTGCCGCAACGGTTGCCAGCTCACGAGTGCAGTGGTCGAGGCCGGGGCGGGCGAAGACATCGCCGTAGGCAAAACTCAGAATCCAGTCCGCAAGCTCTGGAGCAGTATCCTTCAATGAATCAACCACTGCCTGACCAGGTCCGCCAGTAATCTGCGTCAGAGCGGCTTCTCCGCGCGCTCGACGATCAGTCATCTCCACCGGCGCTGCCACACTGGTCACGCTGGCGCCGATCAATGTGGCGGACAGCAAACGATTGAGACCGGGAAGTTTACGGATCATGGTGATGCTCCTTTTGCTCGAGTTGGTGATAGATCTGAATCTTGTTATCCAGAACCTCCAGGGACTGGCTCAACTGGCTGATCTGCGCTTGCACGTCCCGGCGATGCTGCTCGAGAAGCTCGCGGCGTTCTGCCAGGGTCGAGTCGCCTGATCGACGCAATTCGGCATACCGCAGCATTTGCTGGATCGGCATTCCGGTCGCCTTCAGCCGGAGCAGAAACTCGGCCCACAGCACATCCTTCTCGGCGTATACCCGGTGGCCATTGCCACCGCGCCCAACCGGGTCGAACAGCCCGATGCGCTCGTAATAGCGGATCGTGTGAGCGCTCAAATCAAGGCGCTTGGCCAACTTTGAAATTGTCAGTTCTGGATTCATGTCATCACCGTAAAGGTTTGAGCGCGCTCTAAGTCAATGGCTATTTTCAATCAGTTGGAATCAGACAAACCGCGGGCACTATCCGCGCGGTCCGTCGCTATCAGTCTCGACGGTTCAACCGCTGTTATATTCGCTTTACCAGATATATGACTATGCGTATATTCGGTTATCCGTATCCATTGCTCGGCAATCATGCCGCCGCCTTTCACCATTACGCGTCACGACATCCGCAAGCGCATCAGGCACTTCGTTTTGGTCAAGACAGAAGCTTCTGGAGGACGTATGACAGAACCCATGACCCCCACCACCTTGTTCAAGTGCTTGGCCGACGACACCCGAGCCAAAATTTCCCTGCTTGTCGTGAGCCAAGGTGAACTCTGTGTATGCGAGCTGACGGCAGCGCTCGACCTGAGTCAGCCGAAGATTTCTCGTCATCTGGCGCTGCTGCGCTCTGCCGGTTTGCTCTTGGATCGTCGCCAAGGCCAATGGGTGTACTACCGGGTGAATCCTGATTTGCCCGCGTGGGTGGCTGCAGTTTTGAAGGAAGTGGTAGACGCCAATCAGCAATGGCTGGAAACCGAGGCCAAGCGCCTTTGCGGCATGAGCGACCGTCCGATCAACCAAGCCGTGTGCAACTGATTCACGCCCAACCGGATTAATGAAATGCTGATTGCCGTATTGATCTTTATCGCCACCATCGTCCTTGTCATCTGGCAGCCCAAGGGACTCGGGGTTGGCTGGAGTGCGACGCTCGGTGCCGTCGTGGCGCTGCTGGCAGGCGTCGTTACCCTTGCAGACATACCCGAGGTCTGGCGCATCGTCTGGAATGCCACTGGGACATTCATCGCGGTCATCATCATCAGTTTGCTGCTTGATGAGGCAGGCTTTTTCAAGTGGGCCGCATTGCACGTGGCTCGGTGGGGAGGCGGAAGCACCCGCAGGCTGTTCGCATTTATCGTCCTGCTGGGTGCGGCTGTGTCGGCGCTGTTCGCCAACGACGGAGCGGCATTGATCCTCACTCCCATCGTAATCGCGATGTTGCTGGCGCTGCGTTTTTCTCCCGCCGCGACGTTGGCGTTCGTCATGGCCGCTGGATTTATCGCAGATACGGCGAGCTTGCCATTTGTGGTTTCAAACCTGGTCAACATTGTTTCTGCCGACTACTTCAATATCGGCTTCAACGAATATGCTTCGATCATGGTGCCGGTAAACATCGTCAGCGTGGCGGCGACATTAGCCATGCTGCTGTGGTTTTTCCGCAAAGATTTACCAAAGACCTATGACCTCAACCAACTGGACAATCCGGACGAGGCAATCCATGACCGTGCCACTTTCGTAGCCGGCTGGTGGGTGCTGGCACTACTCCTGATCGGCTTCTTTGTCATTGAGCCATTGGGGGTGCCAATCAGCGCCATCGCAGCGGTCTGTGCCTGCATTCTCTATGTCATCGCGGCTCGTGGTCATGCCATCAACACAAGCAAGGTGCTCAAAGAGGCGCCATGGCAGGTGGTGATTTTTTCTTTGGGTATGTACCTGGTTGTTTATGGCCTGAAGAACGCCGGCCTGACCGACCACATCGCGCAGATCCTGAACGAGTTCGCCGGTTATGGCGTTTGGGGCGCGTCCCTTGGTACAGGGCTGCTGACCGCATTGCTGTCTTCGATCATGAACAACATGCCCACCGTTCTGGTAGGCGCCTTATCCATTCATGCCGCCGAAGTCGACGGTGTAGTCCAGCAAGCGATGGTTTACGCCAACATCATCGGCTGCGACCTGGGCCCGAAGATCACCCCGATCGGGAGCCTGGCCACGCTGTTGTGGCTGCACGTGCTCGCCCGGAAAAACATAACGATCAGCTGGGGTTACTACTTCAAGACCGGGATCGTGCTGACCTTGCCCATCCTCGTCGCCACATTGTCCGCCCTGGCACTGCGCCTAAGTTTCTGAATCAAGGAATCGTCTGATGAAAATCTTGTTCATGTGCACCCACAACAGCTGCCGCAGCATTCTGTCCGAGGCGCTTTTCAACCACTTGGCGCCCGAGGGTCTAGAAGCCATCAGCTCGGGAAGCTTTCCCAGTGGCCGGGTGAATCAACGGGCACTGCAAACGCTGGAGGCGGCGGGCATCTCTACGGCGGGCTTGAGCAGCAAGGCTTCGGATGCTTTTGAGGGCTCGCCTCCCGACATCGTCATTACCGTCTGTGATCGCGCTGCTGGAGAAGCATGCCCGATCTTCTTCGGCCCAGCCCTGAAGGCGCATTGGGGGCTGGCCGACCCGTCTGAGGCTAGCGGGTCGGAAGCCGAGATCACCGCTGCATTTGAAACCACACTCGCCAAAATCCACGAGCGCGTGAGCGCATTTCTTGCGCTGCCACTGAAGACCATCAGCGCTGAACAGTTGAAAGCTGAACTGAACCGCATCGGTTCGCTTTGAAGATCAACCGAGGCGGCACCCAACCAGGCGCCGCCGTAGGAGCTTATATGCAAGACACATTGCCGAACGTCCATGCCGAACTGATCGACATTCCTTCGCTGGAGCAACTGTCGCCTCGTAATCCTTCGGAGCATAAGCCTCGCATTCTGCTGCTATACGGATCGACGCGAGAGCGCTCATTCAGCCGCCTGGTCACGCAAGAAGCGGCACGCCTGCTGAAGGAGTTTGGCGCCGAAACCAGGATTTTTGACCCTGCGGGTCTGCCGCTGCCTGATGACGCACCCGACACGCATCCCAAAGTCGTGGAACTGCGCGAGCTGATGCAATGGTCAGAGGGTCAGGTGTGGTGCTCTCCTGAGCGTCACGGCTCCATGAGTGCCGTGTTCAAAGCGCAGATCGACTGGGTTCCGCTGGCGCTGGGCGCTGTACGACCTACGCAAGGCAAAACCCTTGCTGTGATGCAGGTCTGCGGCGGCTCGCAGTCCTTCAACGTGGTCAATCAGTTGCGGGTACTTGGCCGCTGGATGCGGATGTTCACCATCCCGAACCAGTCTTCTGTGGCCAAGGCGTTCACCGAGTTCGATGAGGCCGGACGTATGAAGCCTTCTTCGTACTACGACCGCCTGGTGGACGTGATGGAAGAATTGATGAAGTTCACGCTGCTCTTGCGCGATCGTCAGGATTACCTGGTCGACCGTTATTCCGAGCGCAAGGAATCCGCCGAAGAGCTGTCCAGACGAGTCAACCAGCGTTCCATTTGATGCCCGTGTGCGGAACCGGTATGAGCCGCGCCACGATCTTTCACACGTTGAGGCCTTTGCGCCGGGAGGATGCTGGTGAGTCAGAATTCGAAACTTGATGTCGTGGTCATTGGTGGTGGCCAATCCGCGCTGACTGTCGCTTATTTTTTGAAGCGCACAGGCTTGTCTTACGTACTGCTGGATGCCGAGCCGGGACCAGGAGGCGCCTGGCGGCATGGCTGGGATTCGCTGCGGCTCTTCTCGCCGTCGGCATGGAGTTCGATTGCAGGCTGGCCGATGCCGGCCCTGTCCGAGGGGACGCCCGGGCGGGACGACGTTGTCGAATATCTGACTCAGTACGAGCGCCGGTATGACTTCCCCATCATCCGCTCCACGCGGGTGACCCGTGTCGAGAAGATCGAAGGCGGCTTGCGTGTTATCTCAAAGGACAACCACTGGGACGCCAAAGCGGTTATCAGTGCAACAGGCACCTGGAGCTGCCCGTTCGTACCAGACTATCCCGGCCAGGCATTGTTTGCAGGCAGGCAGCTTCATTCCGCTCATTACGTCGGGCCGAACGAGTTTGCGGGTAAAACCGTCCTTGTCGTCGGTGGCGGCAACTCCGGCGCCCAGATTTACGCCGAGGTCTCCAAAGTGGCGCAGGCAACCTGGGTCACGCAACAGGCCCCAACGTTCCTACCTGATGAGGTGGATGGACGCGTCCTGTTCGAACGCGCTACTGCTCGACTGAAGGCGCAGCAGGATGGCGTGGAGCCTCAACAGCCCGTTGGAGGACTGGGCGACATTGTCATGGTGCCACCAGTCAAGGAGGCTCGCGAGCGCGGTGTGTTGAGCGCGGTACGGCCGTTCACGCGCTTTACTTCGACAGGGGTTGTGTGGTCATCGGGGATCGAGACAAAGGTGGACGCTGTCATCTGGTGCACGGGATTTGCTCCGGCGCTCGATCACCTGAACAACCTGAACATTGTAGGCCGGGATGGCAAAGTGATTGTGGACGAAAGCCGAAGCGTTGCGGTACCCGATCTGTGGCTGGTGGGTTACGGCGACTGGACGGGGCTCGCTTCTGCCACATTGATCGGCGTAACCCGCACCGCCCGGGATGTAGTCAGGCAAGTGCAAAGCTATCTCACTGGCGGAACCTGATTGCTCGCGCCGACAAATTCGCGCGAACTTACTGTGATGCGACTTCAAGCTCGGGGAAGATGATTGGCTCCAGCGGTGGAGTCGCCTGGTTCAGGCCGAGTCGCCAGTAGCCGACATCGTGCCATTTTCCAAGCTTGAACCCTACCTCCGGGTACATGCCGATTTGGGTGAATCCTAGTGACTCATGCAGGCCCACGCTGCCTTCATTTGGTTGCGCGATCCCAGCGTAGGCTGAGTGAAATCCCTGCTTTTCGAGAATCGAAAGCAAGGTCCCGTAAAGTTCTCGGCCGACGCCCTGACGACGAACTGATTCTGCGATGTACACGGTCACATCAACGGCCCATCGGTAGGCCGGACGTGCGCGATGCTGACTTGCGTATGCATAGCCTTTGATCTCGCCCTGCTCTTCAGCCACCAGATAGGGATAAGTCTGAAGCGTCTTAGTTATCCTATGCGCAATTTCCGTAATGCTCGGCGGTGTTTCTTCGAAAGAGATCGCAGTATTCAGAACGATTGGGGCATAAATGCGCTGGATGGCATCTGCATCGGTTGCCGCCGCCGTACGGATATTCAAAGCCATGGAGGGTCGTCCTTGAGAGGAAGCCTGAACCTTAGCTTTTCCAAGCCACTTTTCAATATCAACGAATGCAATATCGGTATTCAGTGTCGGAATCTCGCCTTGAAGCCTGAAGGTCTGTAAAACCATCTCAGCGAGCAGAATCAGGCAAATTGCGAACAGTATCCGCTTAACGCCGACACCGCCCTGCCCCCTAATCTGAACCCATGCAGAACACACCACTGCAACGGGTTAACCAGAGACTGATCTGAACGACCCGGACCTCAATCGAAATTTGACCGGAGTCACCGCCATGAAAACTGTAAGCCAACTGATCGCCGTCGCCACCTTCGCCCTCAGCGCCAGCGCATTCGCCGTACCGAGCAATCAGGAAGATCGTTTCTTCACCCAGGTCAGCGAACCACAGCAGACTGTTGCTGCCGATGGCTCGGAACGTACGCCGCAGGGCCAGGCTCTGGCGGAAAACGGCCGCAACCGCCTCGAGGAACAAGGCCTGGTTGAAGACGGCTATGACAAGACCCCACAAGGCCAGGCCATCGCTGCCGACGGCTCAGACCGCACCCCACTGGGTGAGGCCCTCGCCGCTGATGGATCGGACCGTACACCGGGTCGTCGCGCAGCTTAAGCGCGTGTTGCCGAGACAGGAAAAGTCCTGCGGGTTTGAGACCTGCAGGACTTGTCCGTCTTTTGAGGCAAGACCTGATCGAAAACTCTATGGATAGGAACAGGCAATACTTCGATCCGATTCGGCATCGTCCGCCAGCGTTATCGGCCCTAGCATGGCCTCTCCAATTGCCTGCTGGAGTACAGATCCATGAAGACTCTTTTCATCACCGGTGTCAGCAGCGGCTTCGGCCAGGCGCTGGCCAAAGAAGCGCTCGCTCAAGGTCACAGGATTATCGGCACAGTGCGCAGTGAATCCGCTCTGGCAGCCTTCGAAGCGCTGTCGCCCGAGCGCGCGCATGGGGTGGTTTTGGACGTTACCGAGTTCGATGCCATCGATGGGGTGGTTGCGGCTGTGGAGGATCGTCACGGCCCGGTGGACGTGCTGGTCAATAACGCAGGTTATGGCCATGAGGGGATTTTCGAAGAGTCATCGCTGCAGGAAATGCGCCGCCAGTTCGACGTCAACGTATTCGGCGCGGTGGCGGTGACCAAGGCGTTTGTCCCGTATTTCCGCCAGCGCCGCGCGGGGCATATCCTCAATATCACTTCGATGGGCGGCCATATCACCTTGCCCGGGATCGCGTACTACTGCGGCAGCAAGTTCGCTCTGGAGGGCATCTCCGACACCTTGAGCAAGGAGCTTGCGCCCTTCAATATTTTTGTCACCGCTGTGGCGCCGGGGTCATTTCGCACCGACTGGGCGGGCCGCTCGATGCAGCGCACACCGCGCAGTATCAGTGACTACGACGCAAGCTTCGATCCGGTGCGCAAGGCCCGGGAGGAGAAAAGTGGCCATCAGTTGGGCGATCCGCAGAAAGCTGCACGGGTCATGCTGACGATCATCGACAGTCCAAACCCACCGGCTCACCTGCTGTTGGGCAGTGATGCGCTGGCGCTGGTGCGTGACAAGTTGCAGCGCACGGCGGAGAGTATTGAGCAATGGGCAGCGCTTAGCCGCTCGACGGATGGCTGAAAGATCAAAAGCACCCTCACCCCAGCCCTCTCCCGGAGGGAGAGGGAGCCGATCGCGGGTGGATTCAACCCCCGCGTTCGGCACGATATTACAGGTCGGCGTAGTACCAGAAAGCACCACGGTCAGTCCCCTCTCCCTCTGGGAGAGGGCTAGGGTGAGGGCTCTGTCTGACACCCCGCCAATCAGCCAGACAGGTTCAAACCCGCCTTTTCACAAGGAAACCCACAGCCCATGCCGAAACCGAAAGACCCGCTCACAACGCGCATGGTCCAGCTAATGAGCCAGCTCGCCCCGCTGGAAGGTTACAACCTGAGCCCGCTGGGCGATGTGCGGTTCCTGCGTTCCAACCGACCGCTGACCCGCACGCCGGTGTTGTACGAACCGGGCATCGTGATCCTTTGTCAGGGGCGTAAACGCGGTTATCTCGGCGATGAAGTCTACGTCTACGACGCTCAGCATTATCTGGTGGTGTCGGTGCCGGTACCCTTCACCATGGAAACCGATGCCAGCGAAACCGAGCCAATGCTCGCGGTGTACGTGCGTCTGGATTTCGCCCTGGCCGGCGAGCTGATTCAGCAAGTGGATGAGCGGTGGGAATTTCCCACAGCGCAACCGATGGGCATGTACGCCTCGCCTCTCGACGAACCGCTGCGCCGGTCAACCCTGCGTTTTCTTGAAGTGATGAGCGACGATGCCGACGCGCAAATCCTCGGCCCGGCGATGCTGCGCGAGCTCTACTACCGCATCCTCACCGGCGAACAAGGTGGCACCCTGCGCGCCGCCATCGCCCAACAAGGCCAGTTCGGCAAAGTGACCCGAGCCATCCACAAGATCCACAGTTGCTATCAGCAACATCTCGACGTAGAAACCCTGGCAGAGGAAGCGCAAATGAGCGTGCCGAATTTTCATCTGCACTTTCGCAAGGTTACCGATTCCTCGCCGATGCAGTACCTGAAATCGACGCGTTTGCACCAGGCGCGATTGCTGATGCTGCGTAACGACCTGACCGCGGCAAAAACTGCATTTCTGGTCGGCTACGAAAGCGCCTCGCAATTCAGCCGCGACTTCAAACGCCTCTTCGGCCGCACACCGCTAGCGGAAGTGGCGTGGATGAAACAGGCCTATGCGCTTCCGGCACCGACGAGTGCTTCGCCGTTTGTGTCTTCGCACTGACTTCACCCGCGTCTTGAACAAACAGAAATCCACATTGAAGGGAAGAAAGTGAATCTGAGAGCTGAGATCGAAAACGCATTTGGACCCCAGGCATTCGCCCGTCCGCTTTTCTATTCCTGGCCGGGAGGATTGCGTTTCGAACTCTCCGAAACGGGCGGAATGATCGAGCAATTCCTGACCGCTATGCGCAAATCCATCACCATCTGCGGCGACATTTTCCAAGGGGATGCATCGTTTGTAGCGTGTCTGCGTATTCATTCCGGTCGCAATCGATTCGCCCACCGCAGCACTCTTCGCGCCCTTAAATCTGCTGGCATCGATACTCCATCAGCGCTGTGCATCTGGAGCGAAGAAATAGATAACGAGGAATGGTTCACCGAGGAAGAGCCGGAATATTGGGTCAACGTCGCCTTCGAAGCGTCTATGGCGAGCATTCAAGCATTACTCTGGTGCGCATTGGCCAAGGACTTCGGTGCTATCCAACCGCGTGCGAACTGTGCTGTCTACCTGTTCAATCTGCCCAAGCGAGTCATGGTCTTTCCCTATGACGACCGAGGCATGGATGTGGTTGGGACCAATACCGAACTGCTTTCGCAGCTTTATCAACGACACTATGCCTGGCTGCTCGACCATGACCGAGCAGCGATGGATGCGACATTCGGCAGGCTGAAACGACAGGTCAGCCACCTGCATCAGGATGGGATCATGAACACCACGGCCATTCCCGAAGGTTTCACTCCATTCACCCGCAGCAGCCCATTGCTGGATCTGCTCGGCCCGATCTACGCCAGAGGCCACGGCCTGCAATTGGAGTTGGGCCTACTGACCGACTCCCGCCATGCCAATGGTCGCGGCACTTTGCATGGTGGTGTATTGGCGACTTTGGCCGATGTCGGCATGGGCTACGCCATGGCCTTTTCCAGCGATCCGCCGCAGCCGTTGATCACCGCGAGCATGACCCTGGATTATCTCGGTGCGGTGCAAATCAACGAGTGGCTCGAAGTGCGTCTTGAACACTCCAAAAAGGGCCGCCAACTGGCGTTTGCTGGCGTCAGTCTGCACGTCGGTGAGCGAACGGTCGCGCGAGCCAGTGCCGTGTTCGCCGTGCCGATGAATTGAATCGACTGACTCGACTCATCGACCCAGCTGGACGGCAGGCCGGGATTTGCCGCCCCGCCCGCACGGTCATTACCTTCAAGGCATTGTGTTCGCCATCGTCACCCCATACGCAGCCAGAAGCATATCCGCCGCCCGCTCACCAATAACGACACACGGCGCCATCGTGTTGCCAACGGTAATGCGCGGCATGATCGAGGCATCTGCAACGCGCAGCCCATCGATCCCGTACACGCGCAATTGATGGTCAACCACCGACAGCGCATCGCGGCCCATTTTTGCCGTACACGACAGGTGCCAGTAGGTCATCGCCGAGTTGCGGATGAACTGTTCCATAGCGCGGTGTTCTCTCGGCCCGGGCACCACTTCGCGCTTGATCAGCCCATTGAAGGCCTGGCTGTTGCCGAGTGCGCGGCACAGTTCGATCGACGCATGGGCTGCGGCCATGTCCTCGGGCTCGCTCAGGGAGTTCGGCTCAATGATCGGTGCATCCAGCGGCCCAGCACCCGACAACCGCAAGCGTCCGCGACTGGCAGGTCTGGCCAGCCCGGCGAACATGGTCCAGCCATGCTCCGGCGGCTCGATGGCGACCTCTGGCGGAGACGGTACCGCGAATGCCAACTGGCACTGCAACAGATCCGGGGCTTCCAGGCGACTGTCGCTTTTCCAGTACAAGGTGGTTTCGCATCCGCTGCCAGCGACCGCTTGGGGTTGTTGGTATTCCCACGTGCAGCCGAAAGCCAGGTGATCCTGCAAATTCTCGCCGACACCGGGTAAATGAACGACCGGTGCGATGCCGTGTTTTCGCAGTTCATCCGCCGGGCCGATGCCCGACTGCATGAGCACTTTCGGTGATTGCACCGCGCCCATGGACAGGATGACTTCAGCTGCGGCATGAAAGCGCCGCCGCTCGCCGGCGATCAACACTTCGACACCGACGGCCCGGGTGCCGACCAGCAACACGCGGGTCACTAAGGCTCCGGTCAGCACCGTCAGGTCGGGACAATGCAACCTTGGCTGGATGTAGGCGTCGTAAACCGATTCGCGCTTGCCCTGTTTGATGCGCAGGTCGGTGACAGCGATCCCACCTGCGCCTTCCATCATCTCGCCATTGGGACTGTCGAATCGGGGGATGCCCAGATCGCTGGCCGCCTCCAGCGTTGCCCACGCAAGGGGTTGAGGCGTGGCCGGCTGTTCGACATGTACCGGCCCACCTGAACCACGCCGGGTGGCGTCCGGGCTGCCTTGCCAGTTTTCGATCCTGCGGTAGTAATCGAGCACCGATGCGTAGCCCCAGGCCGGGTCGCCAGACTCGGCAGCAAAATGCTCCCAATCGGCGCGATGGCCGCGCGACCAGACCATCACGTTGATGCTCGAACCTCCGCCGAGCCCCTTGCCCATGCTCAGCGGGAGCCGTCGACCGTTGAGGCGTGGATCGGCTTGCCCCTCGAATGCCCAGTCGCGCGTGGAGCCGAGGTTCAGCGGCCATTGCGCCGGTTCGGTCACCTCGGGGCCCGAATAGTCTTCGCCGGCCTCAATCAGCAGAACCCGTGCGCCTGACTCATCGGCAAGCCGCGCAGCGACCACGCAGCCCGACGTGCCGGCACCACAGACAATGAAGTCATAGTCGTGATCGCTTCGAGGGTCCATACGCCCGCTCCCCTTCGATGCCGCGATCACTGTTCAGCAACGCTGTGCACGGCTTTGAGAATCACCGCCGCGACTTGCGCCGGCTGCGACTGCTGCGGGACATGGCTGGCGTGCACCTCTGCAAGGGTCGCACCGATGCGCTTGGCGGCAGACCGCTGGACGTCGGGATGAATCATCCGGTCTTCGGTAGCGAGCAGGTACCAGGACGGCTTGGTTTTCCAGGCCGAAGCGGTGGTTTTATCTTCGAAAGCCGAGGCCTTGATCGGCCCTTGCGTGGCGGTCATGACGGCGGTCTGCGCGGCCGGCAGATCCTGAGCGAAGTCCTTGGCCATGCCTTCAGCGGTGAGATAGAGGAAGCCGTTACCGTCGGCCTTGATCTGACTGATGCCCGGCGGCGTCGGCGCACCTTTGCCCTGTTCGCCACTGGTTTGCCCGGCCTCTGGCGCGAAGGCGGCGACGTACACCAGAGCGCTGACTTTCTGGTCGCTGCCAGCCTCGGTGATCACCGTGCCACCCCAGGAGTGACCGACCAGCACCACCTTGCCCTGCTGGTTGTTCAGCGCGCGGCGCGTGGCGGCAACGTCGTCGGCCAGCGAGGTGAGCGGGTTTTGCACAACGGTAACGGCCACGCCTTTGGCTTGCAGCAGTGGCACCACTTTGGCCCAGTCGGAACCGTCGGCGAAGGCGCCGTGTACGATCACCACCGAAGGCGTTGTATCCTGCGCGTGGCTGGCGCCAGCCATGAACGTACTGGCCAGGGCAAAGGCGACGGTTGCGAATTTCGATTTGATTGTTTTCATTGGATGAGCTCCTGTTCGGGAGTTCAGAGTGTGCTGGCCGGCCTGCGATGTGGGCATCGGTCAATTATCCGACCCCGGGGCATTTTTCATGGATAGTGGCTTGCAACTGGACATCTCACTGGACGGCGCATTGGCAACCATCGCCCAGGTCGGTGACCTCAGCATGGGGCAACCGCTCGGTCACTCCCGGCGCGTTGCCGCTTTGGCGCGGATGCTCGCGCAGGCACGCCACGGCGACGGTGAGCATCTGCAGGTTGCAGAGCAGATTGCCTTGCTGCGCTGGTCTGGGTGCACAGCCAACGCCGAAGGCTTTGCCGACCTGCTGGGCGACGACGTCGATGGTCGCCGCGCAATGCTCGATCTGACCCTGGGCAGTGAGCAGATGAACGCGGTGCATCAGGCAACCCCGCTGGCCGTGGTGCACTGTGAAGTGTCCGGTGCAATCGCCAAAACCCTCCAGCTCGGAACCGCCGTCGAAGCGGGCCTGTGTCGGGTGTTCGAAACCTACGACGGCACTGGCCGACCGCTCGGCGTGGCGCATGAACATATCCCGGAAGTCGCCTATCAGGTGGTCATGGCCGGTGATCTGGACATTCTCACCCGCGCCCATGGCCTGGACGCGGCGCTGCGCTGGATCAGCGAGCAGTCGGATCGGCGCTATCCCGCATCGCTGGTGTCGTTGCTGGTGGCCAATGCCAAGACCTGGCTGGCGGATCTGGAAACGCTTTGCACAAAAGTTGAAGCCGCGCCTGAGCAGCGTCATGTCTCACTGACTTTGGTCGGAGACATCATTGACTTGAAGCTGCCATGGCTGGCCGGGCATTCACGTCAGGTCGCGCATGTTGCCGTGGAAGCGGCACGCCTGTGGGGGCTGGGTGAACCGACTTTGGCAAACATTGGCAAGTCCGCGCTGATTTACGGTCTCGGCCGCGCAGCCGTTTCCAATCACCTATGGAATAGCCCAGGGCCGCTGCCCTACGGTGCGGCAGAGCGAGTGCGCCTGGTGCCTTACTGGACGCAACAGGCGCTCCGGCCGTTAATGGAACTGGCCGCGCCCGCCGAGATAGCCACCCACGCTTATGAACGGCTCGATGGCAGCGGCTATTTTCGCGGCGTGGCGGGTGATGCACTGAATGCCGAACATCGGCTGTTCGCCACCTCGGTCGCCTGGGTAGCGTTGAGGCAAGCCCGGCCATGGCGAACAGCCCACGACGAAGCCGCAGCAGCCACGCTACTCAGACAGGATGCTGGCCGTGGCCTGTTCGACAACGATGTCTGCGAAGCGGTCATTGCCGCCGCCAGTGGCGAGCGCCGCCTGCGGCAACCCAAGCCTTCGCTGCTGACAGCCCGTGAGTGCCGCATTCTTCTGGAGATCAGCCGTGGCGCCAGCAACAAACAAGTCGCGCAACTGTTGGCTATCAGTCCGAGCACGGTACGCACGCACATGGAAAGCATCTTTCGCAAATTGCAATGCTCGACCCGTGCAGCCGCCACTCTGAAGGGGCTGACGATGGGCTTGATCGCCTGAATACCGTGCCGGGGTCAAGCCTGACTGGCGCGCGCCAACTCAATGAATGCCCTGGCGGCCGCAGAGGGATTGCGGCGGTTCGGGTAGTACAGGCACAACCTGTCTCGGGGCGGGGTCCAGTCCTTGAGTACCTGTACGAACTCGCCGGTGCGGATTTCGTCACGAACGTCCTGCTCCATGAAAAAGCCCAGCCCCATGCCCGCCTGCACCGCGACCTTGACCACGCTCGATTCATCCAGCGTAAGCGGACCGTTCACATCAAGACGGGTAACTTCTCCGTCCCGCTCGAAATACCAGGGGAAAATAGCCCCGTTCGGTAGTCGCACACGGATACATTGATGCCCGAGCAGCTCGGACGGCGTGCGCGGTTTGCCGTGTTGTGCAAAATACCCCGGCGAACCGACCACCGCGTAACGTTGCGGCGGGCCGACAGGCACCACAATCACATCGTTGGGCACCAGGCCTGCCGAGCGCACGCCGAAATCGAAGCCGTCAGCCACGATATCCACCAGCCGGCCTTCGGTCACAAGGTCAATGTGGACTTTCGGATGCTGCTGCAAAAACTCGATCACCAGTGGCAGCAGCGCCGAACGCGCAGCGCTGGCGAAGGCGTTGATACGCAACGTGCCCGAGGGTCCGGCGTTTTGCGAGCGCACTGCATCGAGTGCCGCACGCAAATCCTGCAAGGCTGGCCCCACCTGTTCGAGAAACACTCTCCCCGCTTCGGTGATCGCGACGCTACGGGTCGTGCGGTTGAACAGTCGCGATTCGAGGCGCGCTTCCAGTTGCGCAATGGTGTTGCTCAGCGCGGTAGTGGAGACGTCGAGATCAATGGCGGCCTGGCGAAACGACCCCCTTCGCGCCACGGCTATGACGGCGTCCAGTTCATTGAGGGCCAAGCGATCCTGAACCATGGATTGTCCTGTTTTTCGGGATAGGTCATTAAGGTTTGTCCCAGTTGAACAAACTATCTGCGGCGCAGCAAGATGACTCCAGTTCATCAATCAGGAGTCAGCCAATGAACCTTCAACTTCCCGCCTCCGTGCAGACGTATGTCACGGTTAACAATGCGAACAAAATCTACGACGCAATCGATCGATTCCGTGCTTCGGAGATCTCGCCATGCTGAATTCAGGATTGACTGGCAAACGGGTGCTCGTCACTGGCGGCACCAAGGGAATCGGCAAAGCAGTGGTCGAGTGGTTCCTGGCCGAGGACGCAAAGGTCATCACCTCGGCTCGGCAAGTGGACGTCGAAATGCCGGGCGCACTGCTGGTCGCGGCTGATCTTTCGACACGGGAAGGTTGTGACGCACTCATCGCAGCGGTCCAACAGCAACTGGGCGGCGTCGACATAGTGGTTCATGTCCTGGGTGGCTCGTCGGCCCCCGGTGGTGGTTTTGCAGCGCTGGACGAGGAACAGTGGCAACGCGAGCTCAACCTGAATCTGCTGCCGGCGGTGCGCCTTGATCGCGCCCTGCTCCCGGACATGCTCGAGCGTCGTAATGGCGTGGTGATCCATGTCACATCCATCCAGAGTCGGCTGCCACTGCCGGAATCCACCACAGCGTACGCGGCGGCCAAGGCTGCGCTGTCGACCTACAGCAAAAGCCTGTCGAAAGAAGTGTCACCCAAGGGGGTTCGCGTCGTGCGGGTATCGCCGGGCTGGGTTGAAACCGAAGCGTCGGTGGCATTCGCCGAGCGACTCGCGCAGGAGGCAGGTACTGACTATCAAGGTGGCAAGGACATCATCATGCAGGCCCTGGGCGGTATCCCGCTCGGCCGCCCGTCGACGCCAGTTGAAGTGGCTGAGCTGATCGGGTTCCTGGCATCGCCGCGAGCGGCATCGATCACCGGGAGTGAATTTGTGATCGACGGCGGCACCATCCCGACCATTTAGCCGCCAGCCTGCGGGTCAAGGATGACTCGCTGAATCCGACCGGCACGCTTACATCCGATGCTGCTCCAGCAAAAAATCCACAAACAAGCGCACCCGCACCGGCATCGCCGCGCCGCCGACGAACACCGCATGAATCGGTTCCTCATCGCCCGGGTTAAACGCTTGGAGCAGCGGGATCAGCGTGCCGCGCTGCAAGTCTTCCCTGACGGTGAACTCGCCAATCCGTGCAACGCCTGCGCCGAGTCTGGCGAACTGGGCCAGTGCTTCGCCGCTGCTGCATTCGATGTTGCCGCTGACTTTCAGCGAGAACTCCTTGCCGTCGCGGATGAACGGCCAGTTGGCTTCGGCGCGGCGGAAGTTGAAGCGCAGGCAGTTGTGCTTGAGCAGGTCTTCCGGTTCGAGAGGTGTGCCGTGACGTTTCAGATAGTCGGACGATGCGACCACGACTTGGCCGGTGTGGCCGAGCCGGCGTGCGGTCAACGGGCTGTCGGGCAGATGGCCGAAGCGTATGGCGACGTCCGCCTGGCCGGCGAGGATGTCGACGACTTCGTCGCCAAGGCTGAGGTCGACGACGATGTTCGGGTAGCGGGCGGTGAAGGCTGCGACCAGCGGCACAATGGTCAGCCGTCCATGGCCAAGGGCGGCACTGACACGCAAGCGGCCCTTGGGTACGCCTTGGTCGGTAATGGCCCCTTCCACTTCGTCCATGTCGGCGAGAATTCGCCGGGCACCGCGCAGGAAGGCCTCGCCCTCGGCGGTAAACGTCAGCGCGCGGGTCGTGCGCAGCAACAGACGAGTGCCGAGTCGCTGTTCAGCGCGGGCGATGATCCGACTGACCGCCGAAGGCGTCAGCCCCAGCGCGCGCGCAGCTGCTGAGAGGCTGCCCTCCTGCGCCACGGTGACGAACACGCTCATTTCCCCTGATCTGCCGTTGAAGTCCATTCGTGCCTCTTACGCAAAGGTGATTGCCAAAATCGCCATCTACCGCCTGAAAACGATGGATCGTAGCATTGGCGGCATAGATGAGGAGACTTTCCATGCGTATCAATCCACCACTTGTTGCACTCGCCGTCGGCGCCTTTGGCATCGGCGTGACCGAGTTCGCGCCGATGGGCATGTTGCCCGGCATCGCCGCCGATCTCGGCGTTTCCATTCCCGCTGCGGGGTTGTTGGTCAGTGCCTACGCCTTGGGCGTGCTGCTCGGCGCGCCGCTGATGACCCTGACCACTGGCAAGATCCCCCGGCGCTATCTGCTGATCGGGCTGATGGCGATTTTCACCTTGGGTAACCTGATGTCAGCGCTGGCCACCGATTACTCCAGCCTGATGGTCGCCCGGGTGATCACCTCGCTCAATCACGGTGCGTTCTTCGGGGTTGGCTCGGTGGTTGCCGCCAGCGTGGTCGCGCCAGAGAAACGTGCCGGCGCCGTGGCGGCGATGTTCATGGGCCTGACGTTGGCGACTATCGGCGGTGTGCCGCTGGCAGCCTGGTTTGGTGACCTGTTTGGCTGGCGCACCGCGTTCTGGGGCATTACCGGCCTCGGCGTGCTGACCATGATCGCCTTGTGGTTCGCCCTGCCCAATCTGAAAGCAGAGCAAGGCGCGGGTGCGCTGGCGGAAATTCGTGTGCTAGGCCGAGGTCCGGTGCTGGCCGCACTGGCCCTGACCGTGGTCGGCTCGAGTGCGATGTTCACCGTGTTCACCTACATCGCGCCGATTCTCAGCAGCGAAACCCACGCATCCGCCGCGTTCATCACCGCCATGCTGGTGTTGTTCGGGATCGGGTTGACGCTGGGCAACATGTGGGGCGGCAAGGCTGCCGACCGTTCGATCGACCGCACCCTGATCGTGTCGCTGAGCGCATTGATTGTGGTGTTGCTGGCGTTCACGGTGCTGATGCGCTGGCCGCTGCCGGCCGCCGTGGCCATTCTGATCTGGGGTATCGCCAGCTTCGCTCTGGTGCCGCCGCTGCAGATGCGCGTGATGGAAGCTGCCCAAGACGCGCCGAATCTGGCTTCGGCGGTGAACATCGGTGCGTTCAATTTCGGCAACGCGATCGGCGCGGCGCTGGGTGGCGCGGTGATCAATGCCGGGCTGGGTTATCCGGCGATTTCCCTGGCCGGCGCGGCGATGGCTGGTCTGGGCCTGCTGATGGTGCTGACGTTCGCCTGGCGCTCCAGAGCCGGTGCCGCTGCGCTGGCGTAAGTCTTCGCAGCGCTACGCCCCGCCCTGCTGATATTCGCGGGGCGTGCAGCCGAACTCGCGACGGAACACCGTGTGCAGATACTGCGCAGACTTGAAGCCGCAGGCCTGGGCAATGTCGGCAATCGCCGCATCGGTGTTCTTCAAACCGCTGGTAGCCGCCGCCAGTTTGAAACGCAGAATCTCGTCATGCACGCTGCAACCGCGCTCAGCGCGGAAATGCGCTTCCAGTGATGAACGCGACACCCCGACATACGCAGCCACCTGTGCGGTCTTGATGCCCTGGCAGGCATATTGGCGGATGAACAGCAGCGCTTGCATGACGTAGGGATTGCCCAGCGGTTGGTGCAGGCTCGACACCTGCACGTTGACCGCGTCCGGCGGAATCAGAATCTGCGTGCCGGTGGACGGCATGCCGTGGAGCATCTGGTGCAGCAATTGCGCAGCGGTGCGGCCCATGGTTTCGGTGCCCTGAATCACCGAACTCAGCGGTACACGCGTCAGGCTGCGGGTCAGCGGGTCGTTGTCGATGCCGATCAGCGCGACCTGCTCCGGCACGGCGATGCCGGCGGTCAGGCAGGCTTGCAGCAACTGCCGGGCACGGGCGTCGCTGACGGCGATAATGCCGATCGGTTTGGGCAGGCTGTGCAGCCAGGCGATCAGTTGCTCGACGGCGCTGTCCCACAGCGGCGCGCTGGTGCCCATGCCGCGATAGATCTCGGCGTGCAGACCGTCGCGCTGCATCAGTTTGCGAAAGGCTTTTTCCCGCTCCTGCGCCCAGCGATTGGCCTGCGCTTCCGGCAGGCTGAAACAGGCAAAGCGCTGCAACCCCGCCTCGACCAGATGCGAGTAAGCCAGCGTGATCAATGCGTTGTTGTCAGTGGCAACGTAGGGAATCGCTTTTGGATAAGCGCGTGCATCCTCGTAGGAACCGCCCACCGCCACCACCGGCAAATGAATGTCGGCCAGCGCCTCGCCAATCAGCGGATCGTCGAAGTCGGCAATGATCCCGTCACCCTGCCAGCGCTCGATGCCTTTCAGGCGGCAGAGAAAATCCTCTTCCAGAAACAGGTCCCAGGAAGCGCGGGTGCTGCTCAGGTAGTTGCCGATGCCGCTGATGATGCCACGGTCGTAGATCTTGCTGCCGTTGAACAACAGGGCGATGCGGTGCACGGGCGGTAGGCTCTTCATTATTTTTATGCTGTTCCGGGTCGCTTCGTCGCGGCGACGATGGACACAGACTAGGCCTGCGCGCGCTGAAGCTCAATACGCAAAATCGCACTCGCAGTTGAGGCTTTTCATAATCAGCGGGCACGGGGGCGTTGCTAGTATCGAGACACCGCCAAGAACAACAAGGACAAGGTCCATGCAGTACTTCCCCAATATCGAGCCGGTTCGCTACGAAGGCCCGAACAGTGATTCGCCCCTCGCATTCCGTCACTACGACGCCGACAAACTGATCCTCGGCAAACCCATGCGCGAACACCTGCGCATGGCCGCCTGCTACTGGCACACCTTCGTCTGGCCGGGCTCCGATGTGTTCGGTGCCGGCACCTTCAAACGCCCGTGGCAACGCAGTGGCGAACCGATGGAACTGGCTATCGGCAAGGCTCAAGCCGCATTCGAGTTCTTCAGCAAACTGGGCATCGATTACTACTGCTTTCACGACACGGACGTCGCCCCCGAAGGCAATTCGCTGAAGGAGTACCGCGAACACTTCGCGCACATGGTCGACCGCCTCGAACAGCATCAGGAACAAAGCGGCATCAAGTTGCTCTGGGGCACCGCCAACTGCTTCAGCAATCCGCGTTTCGCCGCCGGCGCTGCGAGCAATCCCGATCCGGAAGTGTTCGCCTGCGCCGCCGCGCAAGTGTTCAGCGCAATGAACGCAACCCATCGCCTCAAGGGCTCCAACTACGTGCTATGGGGCGGTCGCGAAGGCTACGAAACCCTGCTCAATACCGACCTGAAACGTGAGCGCGAACAACTCGGGCGCTTCATGCGCATGGTGGTCGAGCACAAGCACAAGATCGGTTTCACCGGTGACCTGCTGATCGAACCCAAGCCGCAGGAGCCGACCAAGCACCAGTACGATTACGACAGCGCTACGGTATTCGGCTTTCTCCAGCAGTACGGCCTGGAAAAGGAAATCAAGGTCAACATCGAGGCCAACCACGCGACCCTGGCCGGCCACAGCTTTCATCACGAAATCGCCACCGCCGCCTCGCTGGGAATTTTCGGCAGCATCGACGCCAACCGTGGCGATCCGCAGAACGGCTGGGACACCGACCAGTTCCCCAACAGCGTCGAAGAAATGACCCTGGCGACCTATGAAATCCTCAAGGCCGGCGGTTTCAAGAATGGCGGTTTCAACTTCGACTCCAAGGTGCGCCGGCAGAGCCTCGACGAGATCGACCTGTTCCACGGTCACGTTGGTGCCATGGACGTTCTTGCCTTGTCGCTGGAACGCGCCGCTGCGATGGTTGAGAACGACCGACTACAAACCCTCAAGGACCAACGCTACGCCGGCTGGCGTCAGCCGTTCGGGCAAGCGGTGATGGCGGGCGACTTCAATCTCGAGTCACTGGCCGAGCACGCGTTCAGCAACGAGCTGAACCCGCAAGCCGTCAGCGGCCGCCAGGAAATGCTCGAAAACATCGTCAACCGCTATCTCTATCGCTGATCGCCGAGACCCTCTGCCGACGCAACCACGCTGTGACAATTGCACGACAATTCTGTGCCTGCTGCGTCGGCAGATTCTCTACAGTTCTACCAGCCCGATTCATCGTCAGGCCGTGTCTTTCCAACAAAAATAAAAGGACGCACCACCATGAAGAACTTGAAACGTACGCTGTTGGCCAGTGCCCTGGCGTTGTTGGCCCTGCCGGTAATGGCTGACGCTACCCATCCGAAAATCGGTTTTTCCATTGACGACCTGCGTCTGGAACGCTGGTCGCGCGATCGCGATTACTTCGTCGCGGCGGCGGAAAAAATGGACGCCAAAGTCTTCGTGCAATCGGCGGACGCCAACGAGCAGAAGCAGATTTCGCAGATCGAAAACCTCATCTCTCGCGGCGTCGACGTGATCGTCATCGTGCCGTTCAACGCGACAGTGCTGACCAACGCCGTGGCCGAGGCGAAGAAAGCCGGGATCAAAGTGGTGTCTTACGACCGGCTGATTCTCAACGCCGATGTCGACGCCTATATCTCCTTCGATAACGAAAAGGTCGGCGAGATGCAGGCCGGCGGCGTGCTGAAAGCGGCGCCCAAGGGCAATTACTTCTTGCTGGGTGGCGCGCCCACCGACAACAACGCCAAGATCCTCCGTGAAGGCCAGATGAAGGTGCTGCAACCGGCCATCGACAAGGGCGATATCAAGATCGTCGGCCAGCAGTGGGTCAAGGAATGGAATCCGACCGAAGCGCTGAGCATCGTTGAAAACGCCCTGACCCGTAACAACAACAAAATCGACGGCATCGTCGCCTCCAACGACGCCACCGCTGGCGGCGCCATCCAGGCATTGGCCGCGCAGCAACTGGCCGGCAAGGTGCCGATTTCCGGTCAGGACGCCGACCTCGCAGCCGTCAAACGCGTGATCGCCGGCACGCAAACCATGACCGTGTACAAACCACTGAAACTCATCGCCTCGGAAGCAGCCAAGCTCTCGGTGCAACTGGCGCGCAACGAAAAACCCGCCTACACCTCGCAGTACGACAACGGCAGCAAGAAAGTCGACACCATCCTGCTCACGCCAACGCCGTTGACCAAGGACAACATCGACTTGCTCGAACAGGACGGCTTCTACACCAAGGCGCAGATTGCCGGGAAATAACCAGAGCCCAAATCTTTGGTTATGCAAAGAACCCTGTGGGAGCGAGCTTGCTCGCGAAGGCGGTGTATCAGTCAGCGATGCATTGCTTGAACTGACGCTTTCGCGAGCAAGCTCGCTCCCACAAGGGCTCTGTGGTGTTCATGTCCCTGGTATACGAGCCTTTTCCATGTCCGACTATCTGCTGCAAATGAACGGCATCGTCAAAACCTTCGGCGGTGTCAAAGCGCTCAACGGCATCGACATCAAGGTCCGGCCCGGCGAATGCGTGGGCCTGTGCGGCGAGAATGGCGCCGGCAAGTCGACGCTGATGAAGATCCTTTCGGCGGTCTACCCCCATGGCACCTGGGACGGCGAAATCCTCTGGGACGGGCAACCGCTCCGGGCGCAATCGATCAGCGAAACCGAGGCCGCCGGCATCGTCATCATCCATCAGGAACTGACCCTGGTTCCGGATCTGTCGGTGGCGGAAAACATCTTCATGGGCCATGAGCTGACGCTGCCGGGCGGGCGCATGAACTACCCGGCGATGATCCACCGTGCCGAAGCGTTGATGCGTGAATTGAAAGTGCCGGACATGAACGTGTCGCTGCCGGTTTCGCAGTACGGCGGCGGCTACCAGCAACTGGTAGAAATCGCCAAGGCCCTGAACAAACAGGCGCGTCTGCTGATTCTCGACGAGCCCTCCTCGGCCCTGAGCCGCTCGGAAATCGAAGTGCTGCTGGACATCATCCGCGACCTCAAAGCCAAGGGCGTCGCCTGCGTCTACATCTCGCACAAACTCGATGAAGTCGCCGCCGTGTGCGACACCATTTCGGTGATCCGCGACGGCAAACACATCGCCACCACCGCCATGGCCGACATGGACATTCCACAGATCATCACGCAGATGGTCGGGCGCGAAATGAGCAACCTCTACCCCAGCGAGCCGCATGAGATTGGCGAGGTGATTTTCGAGGCGCGCCACATTACTTGCTACGACGTCGACAACCCCAAGCGCAAACGGGTCGACGACATCTCCTTCAGCCTCAAGCGCGGCGAGATTCTCGGCATTGCCGGGCTGGTCGGAGCCGGCCGCACCGAACTGGTCACCGCTCTGTTCGGCGCTTACCCCGGCCGCCACGAGGGCGAAGTCTGGCTGGACGGCCGACCGATCGACACGCGCACGCCGCTGAAAGCGATCCGCGCCGGCCTGTGCCTGGTGCCCGAAGATCGCAAGCGCCAGGGCATCATTCCGGATCTCGGTGTCGGTCAGAACATCACCCTCGCCGTGCTCGAGAGCTATTCGAAAATGACCCGCATCGATGCCGAAGCCGAGCTGGGCTGCATCGACCGGGAAATCTCCCGTCTGCATCTGAAGACCGCAAGTCCCTCCCTGCCGATCACCAGCCTGTCGGGCGGCAATCAGCAGAAAGCCGTGCTGGCGAAAATGCTGCTGGCCAAACCGCGCGTACTGATTCTCGACGAGCCGACCCGAGGCGTGGACGTCGGCGCCAAGTACGAGATCTACAAATTGATGGGCGCGCTGGCCGCCGAAGGCGTGTCGATCATCATGGTTTCGTCGGAACTGGCCGAAGTACTCGGCGTCTCCGACCGCGTGCTGGTGATCGGCGAAGGCCAGTTGCGCGGCGACTTCGTCAACCATGAGCTGACCCAGGAACAGGTACTCGCCGCCGCCCTCAGCCAGCCCGGCAGCCATAACAATAATGATCGGAAAACCGCGTAAATGAATCAGGTCAAACAACTGTTCACCCGCTACAAGATGCTCGCGCTGGTATTTGCCGTGGTGCTGATCTGGCTGTTCTTCAGCTGGCAGACCGAAGGCGGTTTCCTCACCCCGCGCAACCTTTCCAACCTGCTGCGGCAGATGTCGATCACCGGCATCCTCGCCTGCGGCATGGTGCTGGTGATCATCAGCGGCGAGATCGATTTGTCGGTGGGCTCATTGCTCGGCCTGCTCGGCGGCCTCGCGGCGATACTCGACGTGGTCTATCACATTCCGCTGCTGGCGAATCTCAGTCTGGTCGCCCTGTGCGGCCTGATGATCGGCCTCGCCAACGGCTACATGGCGGCGTACTTGCGCATCCCGTCCTTTATCGTCGGCCTGGGCGGCATGTTGGCGTTTCGCGGCATTTTGCTAGGGATCACCGGCGGCACCACCATCGCCCCGGTATCGCCGGAGCTGGTCTACGTCGGCCAGGGTTATCTGCCCCACGCGATCGGCACCGGCCTGGGTGTGCTGCTGTTTGTGCTGACGGTGTTCCTGACCTGGAAACAACGACGCAATCGCGCCCTGCATGGCCTGGCGGCGCATTCGCTGGTGCGTGATGTTGTGCGCGTGCTGGTGATCGGCGCGGTGCTGGCCGGTTTCGTCCAGACCCTCAACAGCTATGACGGCATTCCCGTGCCGGTGCTGCTGTTGCTGATTCTGCTCGGTGTGTTCAGCTACGTCACCAGCCAGACCGTGTTCGGCCGCCGGGTCTATTCGGTCGGCAGCAACATGGAAGCCACGCGCCTGTCAGGCATCAATGTGCAGGCGGTCAAGCTGTGGATTTTCGGCATCATGGGCGTGATGTGCGCACTCGCCGGCGTGGTCAACACCGCACGCCTCGCGGCCGGCTCACCGTCCGCCGGCAGCATGGGCGAACTCGACGCCATCGCCGCCTGCTTCATCGGCGGCACCTCCATGCGCGGCGGCTCCGGCACCGTCTACGGCGCCCTCCTCGGTGCACTGGTGATCACCAGCCTCGATAACGGCATGTCCATGCTCGACGTGGATAGCTACTGGCAGATGATCGTCAAGGGCAGCATTCTGGTGTTGGCGGTCTGGGTGGATGTGAGTACGCGCACGGCGCGGCGTTGATCGCGGCAAACCTGGAGGGATCTGCTTCAAAAGGGAGCAAGAACGCAAGCCGCTGCTACGCTACGTAACACAATATTATGGAATACCAGATACCAAAAAACGCTGTTTCAAACGCTTGGTCCGCTCTGGCTCAATGGCTTCGAGGGCCTTGCACAGCTTGGCCCGTATCTTGCTCCTCCAGTGCATATCGCGCTCAAGGTCTATGGCCATGCCTGTATCCTCCGCACAATTCGGCGACGCTCACACCCGCTCTTCAAGCGCGGCGTGTGCGTTGCCGTGTGCAGCCATGGCGCGTTATCTCCGTCGATTCCGCTCTTCGTCCTCCATCGTGCTGCCGCGGCTGCCATCCTGCGTGAGCGCGAAGCAAAACGGTTTCTGGCAGATAGTCAGGTAACACCTCCCCACGAGAGTCTCTCTCGATCTCTCGCAGTTTCCGCCTTGGCGGATCGCTGCGCACCGTCATTACCGAGTTTCCTGGTGAGTCCCTCCGGCTCGCCCGGCGCTCTGCATCCGGAACAAACCTGATGAACCAAGACACCGCCTTGCTTGTGATCGATATGCAAAAGGAAGATGGCTTCCCGCTCGAACGCTTCGATCAACTGGTCGATAACGCCGCATCCCTGATCGATCGCGCTCGCCAGTTGCACATCCCGATTTTCTACACCCGCCATGTCAACGACGCTCCGGGCCGCGATCTGGCGCTGGGCGAACCGGTAGACGACCAAGGCAGGCCAACGACTTACCGCGCCGGCACATCTGCGATCGAGATCATTGACGCCCTGGCGCCTCGAGACGCTGACGTCGTCATCGATAAACGCCGCTACAGCGCCTTCCACGGCACCCGTTTGGCTCAGATGCTCAACCGCCGAGGCATCAAGCACCTGGTGGTCATCGGCGTGCTGACGGATGTGTGTGTCATGAGCAGTCTGTTCGACGCCTATCAGCACGACTTCCAGATCAGCCTTGTCGCTGACGCCTGTAGTGCGACTACAGAGGGAGCGCATTACTCGGCACTGTTCATCCTTTCCAACTGGCTGTACGGGCTGGAGCTCTTCACCACCGAGCAATTGTCGAGACGCTGGAACAACGAGCCGGCAACATCGCTTCGAACCGCAGAACCCGATCACCTCGCCTTCCAGCCAGATGAATTCCCACAAGTCGTAGCGCGCTTTCAACGCCGCCTCGTCGACGCCTGCTGAACGGAGAACAGACATGAAAGTTGAAAAACGCAGCATCGACTTTATCCCAGAGAGCGAGCGTCACGGTCGGCCACGTTCCCTGTTCTTCGTCTGGTTTGGTGCCAACGCCAACATCACCACGGTAGCGGCTGGAGTGTTGCCCATCAGCCTGGGACTCAATCTTTTCTGGAGTGCGCTATCGATCCTTACCGGTTCGCTGATTGGTGCAATTTTCATGGCTTCGCACTCCGCGCAGGGGCCGAGACTGGGTATTCCGCAGATGATCCAGAGCCGGGCACAATTCGGGGTTTTCGGCGCCATCGTCCCGCTGCTGTTCGTCATGCTTATTTACTTGGGCTTTTTCGTCAGCAACACGCTGTTGGCTGCTCAGGCGGTGAGCGACCTGAGCCCGTTGAGCACCGCTGGCAACATCGCTCTGCTGGGCGCGGCATGCTTCCTGGTCGCGCTGTTCGGCTACCAATTGATTCATCGCGTGCAGAAGCTGCTTTCGCTGATTTCGATTGCGGTGTTCGGCATCGCCACCCTGCTCGCCCTCGCGCTGCCGATAGAGGCCGGCCAATGGACCGCGCAGGGTTTCAATCTGGTCAGCTTCCTCGCCTCCGTCAGCATCGCGGTCACTTGGCAACTGTCCTACGCACCTTACGTGGCGGATTACTCTCGCTATTTGCCGAGCGCCACATCCACCCGCCAAGTGTTTTGGTACAGCTATGCCGGTACCGTGATCGGCGGAAGCTGGATGATGTTGTTAGGCGCCGTACTGGCCAAGGGCATGGTGGGGTTCTCCGATAACGTCGGGCTGCATCTGATAGGCCTGCTCGGAGGAGGCACCCTGCTGATGGTGGCATTCGTGCTTTACGGCCAGATCGCCATCAACGTGTTCAACCTGTATGGCGCTTTCATGTCGACGGTCACGATGATCGAGCCTTTCTCTGCACTCAAAATCACCCCGTCTGTACGTGCGGGATTCCTGCTGATCATCTGCACGACCGCTACCGGTTTATGCACTCTGGCGCAGGACGACTTTCTGCAGTTCTTCCTGAATTTCATCTTTTTCATGAGCTACTTTCTGATCCCCTGGACGGCGATCAATCTTGTCGATTACTACGCGCTGCGCAAAGGCGTTTACCGGATTGCCGACATCTTCGATCCGGCAGGCATCTACGGTCGGGTGAACTGGACAGCAATCGCAATATTCATGTGCACTATTGTTCTGGAAATTCCGTTCATGAACACCTCGATGTACGTCGGGCCTGTTGCCACCAGCCTGCAAGGCGTCGACCTGGCGTGGGCCGTTGGCTTGCTGTGCCCTGCGTGCGCTTATTACGCCCTCATGCGCCGGCGCGGTTCGCTGTTGATCAAGGCAACGGGAGTCTGACTGAGCAGAGCAGATCTGCTTTCCATAACCCGGAGATAGGGGCTGAGGTCTGTCAGCGCAGACGTCAGCCCCCCTTCGGACCAGCGCGCCAAGGCATGCACTGCCTTGGCGACTGGCACTGATGCTCAATTCAAATGCCATCCAGCCCCGGATAATCCACATACCCTTCCCTGCCCTGGCTGAACCACGTGCTCATTTCGCTTTCCACCAATGGCAACTGCCGAGCGAATCGCAGCGGCAAATCTGGATTGGCAATAAACGGCCGTCCAAACGCAATCGCATCGGCGAATCCGGCATCCAGTTGCGCTTGAGCCCTGGCGAAACCGTAATCCGAATTGAGGATCAGCACGCCTTTGAACACTTCGCGGATCGCCCCGGCCAGCGGTGGTCGTTCGGACTTGCCGAAGGTGCCGTCCAGCGGCGGTTCGCGGACTTCCAGATGAGCAATGCCGATCAATGACAGCACTTCGGCGGCGCGGATGAACAGTGTTTCGGGATCACTGTCGCGGATGCCCTGTTCATAGCTGCTTGGGGTCAAGCGCACGCCGGTGCGGTCGGCGCCGATGACTTCGGCGACCGCCTCGGTCACTTCCTTAAGTAAGCGGATGCGGTTGTCGACCGAACCGCCATAGGCATCGCTGCGGAAATTGTCACTGTCGCGCAGAAACTGGTCGATCAGATAACCGTTGGCGGCGTGGATCTGCACGCCATCGAAACCCGCCTCGATTGCATTGCGGGTCGCCTGTCGAAAGTCTTCCAGCAATGCGGGGATTTCTTCCAGGGGTAACGCGCGCGCCGGGGTATACGGCTGCTTGCCTGCATACGTATGCGCCTGCCCCGGCGCGGTGGTGACCGATGCGGAAACCGGCTGGCCGCCGCCAAGGAAACTCGGGTGCACGACCCGGCCCATGTGCCACAGCTGCGCGATGATCCGGCCACCAGCGCCATGCACTGCGTCGGTGACCTTGCGCCAGCCGGCGACCTGTTCGGCCGACCAGATGCCCGTCGCGTACGGCCAGCCCAGACCTTGCTGGCTGATGCCGATCGCTTCGGAAATGATCAGGCCGGCGCTGGCGCGCTGGCGGTAATACTCGACCATCATCTCGGTCGGGACGTGTTCGCGAGTGCCGCGCGCGCGGGTCATCGGCGCCATCAGGATGCGGTTGGGCAAATCGAGCGCGCCGAGGCGCAGCGAATCGAATAACGATGTCATGTTCAGGCTCTCAAAAAGGTGGGCTGGATCAAACCAGGCGTGCGCCGCCGTCGATGTTTAGTACAGCGCCGTTCATGAAGGTGTTGCTCATCAGGAACACTGCTGCCGCACCCGCCTCTGCGGCTGTGCCGAGGCGATGCAGGGGCAGCACCTGCTCAAGAGAAGCGACGAACGCATCACGCCCCTCGCCCAGTGCCTTGCCGAGAATCGGGGTGTTGATCGGGCCGGGCGACAGCGTGTTGACCCGCACGGGTGCCAATTCCAGAGCCAGACCGCGAGCCAGTGCTTCCATCGCTGCCGAGGCGGCGGCGAGCACGGCGGTGCCGTAGGCATTCGGGCGATCAGCCAGAGAGCCGGAGATAAACGTGATCGAGCCGTCTCTTGCCAGCCTGTCGCCAAGAACCCGAATCGCATTGATCGATGCCCAGATGCGTTCATCGAACGCGCGGTGCAGATAATCGAGATCAGCCGCGAGCACGGTGCCAGCCACAAACGAGCCGGCGAGCAGAACGAGGTGATCGACCTTAGGGATATCGGCCAAGGCAGTTTCGAGAGCCTGGCTATCAGTCACGTCGGCCGCGCGCCAGCCATCGAGCCCATGTTCGCTGGCGGCCTGCTCGGCACGTGCGGCGTTCGAACCGATGACGATGACCTTGGCGCCGGCGGCTTTCGCTTGCACCGCAGCGGCAAGGCCAATGCCGGAAGTGCCGCCGAAAATGACCACGGTTTTGTCGTTGAGTGTGGATGGCAGGTTTTGGCTGATGTTCATGCTGAGTCTCCGTCTGGAACACCTGAATGGCGTTCGATGGGCAAAGACTACGGTTTGGAAGCCACATTGATAATTGGGCCGAAAGTCGCTTTACTAGTGCCATGAAGGCACAAATTGGATTGGATCGTTTAACCGGGCTTATCGCCTTTGCACGCGCGGCTTCGCTGGGCAGCTACACGGCTGCCGCTCGAGCATTGTCGGTGTCGCCGTCGGCCATCAGTAAAAGCGTGCAACGACTCGAAGAGCATTTCGGGCTTATGCTGTTTACCCGCACCACCCGCTCGCTGGTACTCACCCCGGAAGGCCGTGATCTTTACGAACGGGCGCTGCGGATTCTGCGCGAAGTCGAAGACATCGATCAGGCCGCCGTCGCCTCCCGCGCCGAGCCTTCGGGGGTATTGAAAGTCACAGCGCCGTTGCCCATCGGATTGAATATCCTCGCGCCAGCCCTGCCGAGGTTTCGCGAGCAATATCCAAATGTGACGGTCGATCTGCGGCTCGGCGATCAATATGCCGACCTCATCGAGCAAGGCATTGATGTCGCGGTTCGGGTTGGCAATCTTGCCGACTCACGTCTCATCTCTCGGCCGCTTGGGCCACATCGAATCGGTGCGTTTGCCTCGCCGGACTATTTGCAGCGCAAGGGTACTCCGCTTACGGCCGAGGATCTCGCCGAGCACGAGTGCGTGAATTTCCGCTATCAAAGCACCGGGCAGACTTTGCGCTGGCCGTATCTGGCCGGAGACAGACAGTTGGAACTGGCACCCGACGCGGCCTTCACCGTTGATGCCAGCGATGCGGTCGCGGCGGTGCTGGCTGCCGGCGGCGGCATCGGTATTTCGCCGCACTACGTCGCGGCGGCGTATGTTCGTCGGGGCGAACTGGTCCCGGTGCTGCCACAGTTCACCGTCGAACGCTTCGCCATTACCGCGTTGTGGCCGGAGAGCCGTCGCGGTAGCCCGAATGTCAAAGCGTTCACGGCGTTCCTGCTTGAACTGTTCCCCGCCACGCCGCCATGGGATCAGGTCATCGAGAATGCGGTGAAACATTGAAGGGAGCTCGCTCGGCTGGATGCATCATGCCAGAGCTCAATGCGCGGATCAGAGTTCGACCTTTCGTTGGTGTTTTACCCTTTCTCGCCAATTCCCCGGCAAATCAGATATTTCTGCCTAGACTTGAACATGTCCCGGCACTTGAACGCGTTCAGCGCGTCGAGCGGTCATCACAATAAAAACAAGAGGAATCACCCAGATGCTCAGATCTCTGTTCAGCGCACTTGCCTGCGCTTTGGCGGTAAGCAGCATGAACCCGGCCATGGCGGCAGACCCGGTGATCATCAAGTTCTCGCATGTGGTCGCTGACCAGACGCCCAAGGGGCAAGGTGCGTTGCTGTTCAAGAAACTGGTCGAGGAACGCTTGCCGGGCAAGGTCAAGGTCGAGGTGTATCCCAACTCCTCGCTCTTTGGTGACGGCAAGGAAATGGAAGCCCTGTTGCTCGGCGATGTGCAGATGATTGCGCCGTCGCTGGCCAAGTTCGAGCAATACACCAAGTCAGTGCAGTTGTTCGACCTGCCCTTTCTCTTCAATGACATCAACGCTGTCGACCGCTTTCAACTGAGCCCGCAGGGTCAGGGCCTGCTCAAATCCATGGAAAGCAAAAACATCACCGGCCTGGCTTATTGGCACAACGGCATGAAACAACTGTCGGCCAACAAACCACTGCGTGTACCGGCGGATGCGCGCGGCCTGAAGTTCCGGGTGCAGGCCTCGGCGGTGCTGGAGGAGCAGTTCAAGGCGGTGCGCGCCAATCCGCGCAAGATGAGTTTTGCCGAGGTATACCAAGGCCTGCAGACCGGTGTGGTCAACGGGGCGGAGAATCCTTACTCGAACATCTACAGCCAGAAGATGCATGAAGTGCAGAAGTACATCACCGAATCCAACCACGGTGTACTGGACTACATGCTGATCACCAACACCAAATTCTGGAACGGCCTGCCACCCGATGTGCGCAGCGAACTGGACAAGATCGTCGTGGAAGTCACCACCCACGTGAACAAGGAAGCCCAGCAACTGAACGAGGGTGACAAGCAGCGCATTCTTGCCGCCAAAACCACGGAAATCATCACCCTCACGCCAGAAGAACGTGCGCAATGGCGCGATGCGATGAAACCGGTGTGGAAGAAATTCGAAGGCGAAATCGGCGCTGAGCTGATCTCTGCCGCCGAAGCCGCAAACCAGGCGCAATAATCGCAAGGCAGGCGCCGCTGCGTCGGCGCCTGCCCGTCTTCACTCGACGTGAGATGCCATCCATGAAAGCGCTTCGGCGAATCTGGGAACACTTCGAGGAAGGCTTCATCGTCTTCCTTCTGGCGGCCATGACCCTCGTCACGTTTGTCTACGTGATCCTCAACAATTTCTACAGTCTGTTTTACTGGCTCGCCGATCATTGGCCGGCGGCCAGTGTTCCGCTGTTCGCCGTTGGCGATCAGATCATGGGCATGGCGCAGGCCATGACCTGGAGCACTGCCCTGACCAAAGCGCTGTTCGGCTGGCTGATTTTTTTCGGCCTGGCTTATGGCGTGCGCACCGCCGGGCATATCGGTGTCGACGCACTGGTCAAACTGGCGCGCAGATCGGTACAGCGTTACATCGGCATCCTCGCCTGCCTGTGCTGTCTGGCCTACGCGGGGCTGCTCGCCGTCGCCAGCTTCGAATGGATCGAAACCTTGATGAACGCCGGTATCGGTGCCGAGGATCTCGGCCATTTCGGCGTCATGCAGTGGCATATCGGGTTGATCGTGCCGCTGGGCTTCGCGCTGGTGTTCATCCGCTTCGCTGAAATTCTCCTGCGCATCCTGCTCAACCGTCAGACCGGCCTCGGGCTGGCCGATGAAGCGGCCGACGCGCTGAAACTTGCCGAACACGAGGATGACAAGCCATGACCATCGCCTTCCTGTTCGTGGCCTTGTTCGCCTTGATGTTCATCGGCGTGCCGATCGCCATTTCGCTGGGGCTGGCCGGCTCCTTGACGATCATTTTCTTCAGTCCCGACTCGGTGCGCTCGCTGGCGATCAAACTGTTCGAGACCTCGGAACACTACACGCTGCTGGCCATTCCGTTTTTCCTGCTGGCCGGGGCCTTCATGACCACCGGCGGCGTCGCCCGCCGGCTGATCGACTTCGCCAACGCCTGTGTCGGGCATATTCGCGGCGGCCTGGCCATCGCGGCGGTGCTGGCCTGCATGCTGTTCGCCGCCCTCTCCGGTTCAAGTCCCGCCACGGTCGCTGCGGTGGGCTCGATTGCGATTGCCGGGATGGTCCGTTCCGGCTACCCGCAGGCGTTCGGCGCAGGGATCATCTGCAACGCCGGTACGCTGGGCATCCTGATCCCGCCGTCGATCGTGATGGTGGTTTTCGCCGCCGCTACAGAAACCTCCGTGGGCAAGCTGTTCATGGCCGGCGTGGTGCCTGGCCTGCTGCTGGGCACCGCATTGATGGTGGCGATCTACATCGTTGCGGTGAAGAAAAATCTCCCCGCCTTGCCGCGTGCGACGCTTCGCGAGTTTCTGAGTACGGCACGCAAGGCAATATGGGGCCTGTTGCTGATGGTGATCATCCTCGGCGGCATCTATTCGGGCATGTTCACCCCGACCGAAGCCGCCGCAGTGGCAGCCGTCTATTCGGCCTTCATCGCCTTGTTCGTCTACAAGGATCTGACCTTCCGGGAGACACCCAAGGTTCTGCTCGACTCGGCCAAGCTGAGCATCATGCTGATGTTCATCATTGCCAACGCCATGCTGTTCGCCCACGTGCTGACCACCGAACAGTTACCTCAACAAATTACTGCCTGGGTGATCGAAGCCGGGCTGACGCCGGTGACGTTTCTGCTGATGGTCAACATTGTGCTGTTGATTGCCGGCGCGTTCATGGAACCGTCAGCGATCATCCTGATCCTGGCGCCCATCCTTTTTCCTATCGCGATGAAACTGGGCATCGATCCGATTCACCTCGGCATCATCATGGTGGTCAACCTTGAGATCGGCCTGATCACGCCACCGGTGGGCCTGAACCTGTTCGTGACCTCGGCGGTGACCGGCATGTCCTTGCCGGCCACAGTCAAAGCCGCGATGCCCTGGCTGTCGATTCTGCTGTTGTTCCTGATCCTGATTACTTACGTGCCGTGGATCTCACTGGTGCTGCCGAACTGGCTGGGGATGAACTGATGTAGCGATCACGTTCAGCCGGGATCGACTAGAGTGCAATCACTCTGCTTAAAACCATAACAAGACGGAGAAGTGCCCCCATGCGAGTCAAAACACGCTTTGCCCTGCTGGCCGCCGCCACGCTGACCCTTAGCAGTGCTGCGCAGGCCGCGCCCGTGTTCATCAATATCCTCACCGGCGGAACCAGCGGGGTTTACTACCCGATCGGGGTCGGTCTGTCGCAAATCTACAGCGACGGTATTGCCGGCTCGAAGACATCGGTGCAGGCCACCAAAGCGTCGGTAGAAAACCTCAACTTGCTACAGGCCGGTCGCGGCGAGTTGGCCCTGGCTTTGGGCGACTCAGTGGCCGACGCCAAAAACGGCGTGGAAGACGCCGGTTTCAAAGCACCGCTGACCAAATTGCGCGCCTTGGGCGGCGCCTATCCCAATTACATTCAAATCGTCGCCAGCCAGGAGTCGGGAATCAAAACCCTCGCCGATCTCAAGGGCAAGACCATCTCGGTCGGCGCCCCAAAATCCGGCACCGAATTGAATGCGCGGGCGATATTCAAAGCGGCTGGCCTGACCTACGAGGACATGGGCAAGGTGCAATATCTGCCGTTTGCCGAATCGGTGGAATTGATCAAGAACCGGCAACTGGACGCCACCCTGCAATCGTCGGGACTGGGCATGGCCGCCATTCGTGACCTGTCGTCGGTGATGCCGCTGAACTACGTGGCTATCCCGAGTGAAGTGGTGGCAAAAATCGGCAATCCGGCCTACCAGAGCGCAATGATCCCGGCCAACACCTACGACGGACAGGCCGAAGCCGTGCCCACCGTGGCAATCACCAATATTCTGGTGACCCGCGCCGACCTGCCGGATGACGTCGTCTATGACATGACCCGCCTGCTGTTCGACAACCTGGGGCGCTTGGGTAACTCCCATTCGGCGGCCAAGGACATCAAGCTGGAAGCGGCTGCGAAAAACCTGCCGATCGCGCTGCACCCCGGGGCCGAGCGCTACTACAAGGAAAAAGGCGCTTTATAAGCGCTTGTGCGCAGTGGCGTAACGGCCACTGCAGCGTCGATTCCTTTGCGTGGTGATGAGGAAGGCAGGCAATGAGTGACGAGCATCACGGTATTTCCGCGAACCCACGGGACTGGCCGAAAACCCTGTTTTACGTAGCGTTGCTGTTCTCGATTTTCCAGATCGTCACCGCAGCCTTTTCTCCTCTCTCCAGCCAGGTGCTGCGTGCGGTGCACGTCGGCTTCCTGCTGTGGGTGGTGTTTCTCAGTTATCCGGCACACGGCACAGACCGTCCGTGGCAACCGCTGGCCTGGCTGCTGAGCCTGGCCGCTATCGCTACCGCGCTGTATCAATGGGTGTTCGAGGCCGACCTGATCCAGCGTTCCGGTGACCTCACCTCGGCCGACCTGATGATCGGCATCGTATTGATTGCCCTGGTCTTCGAAGCCGCGCGACGGGTCATGGGCATCGCGCTGCCGGTGATTTGCGGGCTGTTCCTGGCGTACGGCCTGTTCGGGCAATACCTGCCCGGCGAACTGGCCCATCGCGGCTACGGTTTCGACCAGATCATCAATCAACTGTCGTTCGGCACCGAAGGGCTGTACGGCACGCCGACGTACGTATCGGCGACCTACATTTTCCTGTTCATCCTGTTCGGCGCATTCCTCGAGCAGGCCGGCATGATCAAATTGTTTACCGACTTCGCCATGGGCTTGTTCGGGCACAAGCTGGGAGGCCCGGCGAAAGTGGCCGTGGCCTCGTCGGCGCTGATGGGGACGATCACCGGCTCCGGGATCGCCAACGTCGTGACGACCGGGCAATTCACCATTCCGCTGATGAAGCGCTTTGGCTATCGCGCCGCGTTCGCCGGCGGCGTGGAAGCCACCTCCAGCATGGGCAGCCAGATCATGCCTCCGGTGATGGGCGCGGTCGCCTTCATCATGGCTGAAACCATCAATGTGCCCTTCGTCGAAATCGCCAAGGCGGCGCTGATACCCGCCCTGTTGTATTTCGGCTCGGTATTCTGGATGGTCCATCTGGAAGCCAAGCGCTCCAACCTCAAGGGCTTGCCCAAAGACCAATGCCCGAGCGCATGGGGCGCGGTGAAAGCCCGCTGGTATTTGCTGATTCCTCTGCTGGTTCTGGTGTACCTGCTGTTTTCCGGGCGCACACCGCTGTTCTCGGGCATGGTCGGCCTGGCATTGACTGCCATCGTGATTCTTGGCTCGGCGATCATTTTCCGGGCGCACAGCTTTGGCCTGCGCTGTGCGTTCTGGATTGCACTGGGCGTGCTCTGCACAGGTTTTTTCCAGCTCGGCATCGCGGTGATTTTTGCGGTCATTGCCGTCCTGGTGCTGGTCTGCGCTTTCATCAAGGGTGGTCGCGAAACGCTGCTGATCTGCCTGCACGCGCTGGTCGAGGGCGCCCGCCACGCGGTACCGGTGGGCATCGCCTGCGCACTGGTCGGCGTCATTATCGGCATCGTTTCGCTCACCGGCGTCGCTTCGACGTTCGCTGGCTACATTCTCGCCATTGGCCGCGACAACCTGCTGCTGTCGCTGATCCTGACGATGATTACCTGCTTGGTGCTGGGGATGGGCATTCCGACCATTCCCAACTACATCATCACCAGCTCGATCGCCGCTCCCGCCCTGCTGGAGCTGGGCGTGCCACTGATCGTGTCGCACATGTTCGTGTTCTACTTCGGCATCCTCGCCGACCTGACCCCGCCGGTCGCCCTCGCCTGTTTTGCCGCCGCCCCGATCGCCAAGGAAAGCGGCTTCAAGATCAGCCTGTGGGCGGTGCGCATTGCGCTGGCGGGTTTCGTCATCCCGTTCATGGCGGTCTACAACCCGGCACTGATGCTGCAGGGCGACGACTTGTGGGCGACTGCCTACATGCTGATCAAGACTCTTCTGGCGGTTGGTCTCTGGGGCATGGCGTCTACCGGTTTTCTGCAACAGAAAATGCTGATCTGGGAACGGGTGCTCAGTCTCGGCGCCGGCGCCCTGCTGATCGTGGCACTGCCGGTGACCGATGAAATCGGCTTCGCACTCGGGATTCTGGTAATCGTGCAACACGTCTGGCGCTCGCGGCGCGCCGCAGCGGCCAATGCATGATCGGTTTGTGCCTGGGTCTGGCCGGCAGCATCTGGGCACAATTGCCGGTAGCGAATTTCACCCTGGCATGGAACCACAGCATCGAAAAGATCCGCTGGGAGGAAGACTACCGCGTCACGGCCCAAGGCCTGGTTCTTGAGCAGGCAAGGGTTCGCGGCAACGGCGCGGGCATGGAGATACCCAATGATGCCCGGCTGGAGAACGGCAGTTGGCATTACCGACGCCACTTGCCGCCGCTACAACCACTGCAATTGGGCCGAACCCCGCAGGCCGGCGATTACCAGTTATGCATGGATGGCAAGTGCGAACTGGTCAGCCGATGGGTTGGGCCGGCTAGTATCAGCCAGCCGTTCTTGCAGTTGTGGGGTTGCGAAATGACTTCGCTATCGCCATCGCATGATGGTTAGCCAGGAAGCCGTGGCGAGCTGTCGCCAACATCGCCACGTTGCGCGGATTACTTGTGCGCCAGCAGCGCCTTGCGTGCAGCCTTATCGTGCTTCATGGCAGCGATTTCCCGCTCGCACGCTTCGACATCGAAGGAGTTGTCCCATTTGGCAATGGCAATGGTGCCGATGCCGTTGCCGATCAGGTTGGTCACCGCTCGCGCCTCGTTGAGGAAGCGGTCGATGCCCAACAGCAACACCAGGCCCACCAGAGGTATCGAGTGAATGGTGGTGAGCGTGGCCGCCAAGGTCACGAATCCTGCCCCCGCCACACCGGCCGAGCCCTTGGAGGTCAGCAGGAACACGCCGAGCAGAATCATCTGATCCATGAAGGTCAGCGGCGTGTTGGTCGCCTGGGCGATGAAGATCGCTGCCATGGTCAGGTAGATGCAGGTGCCGTCCGCGTTGAAGGTGTAGCCCGTCGGCAGGACCATGCCGACCACGGATTTCTTGCAGCCGAGCTTTTCCAGTTTGACCATCATTCGCGGCAGTACCGCTTCGGTCGAACAGGTGCCCAGCGTGATCAGGATTTCATCTTTGAAATAACGCAGAAACTGCATCAGCGGCATGCCCGACCATCGCGCAACCGCGCCCAGTACCACGACGATGAAGATCAGCGTGGTGATGTACAGCGCGACCAGCAACTGCCCCAGCGACAGCAGAGTGCCGATGCCGTATTTGCCGATGGTGAATGCCATGCCGGCTCCCGCGCCCAGCGGCGCCAGACGCATGACCATCGCGACGATTTTGAACAGACCTTGCAGGAACAGATCGATGGTGTTGATCAGCGGTTTGCTGGTTTCGCCCATTTGCACCAAGGCGACGCCCATCAGCACCGACAACAGAATCACCTGCAGCATCACGCCGTTGGAGAAGGCGCCGAGGAAGGTATGCGGGATGATATTGAGGAAGAATTCGACGAGGCCGCCCTGCTCGCTCGCCGCCTGGCTGTATTTGTTGACAGCGCTGCCATCAAGGGTGCCGGCGTTGATGTTCATGCCGGCGCCGGGCTTGACCACGTTGACTACGATCAGGCCGACCACCAGAGCGATGGTGGAAAGAATCTCGAAGTAGATCAGCGCTTTCACACCGATGCGGCCGACCTCCTTGATACTGCCCATCTTGGCGATACCGACCACCACCGTGCCGAAAATGATCGGCGCCAGGAGCATCTTGATCAGCTTGATGAAACCGTCGGCAAACGGCTGCAGCTTGGCGCCGATGTCCGGCACGAAGTATCCGATGGCAGCGCCGATGACGATGCCGATCAGCACTTGCACATAGAGCTGGCTGTACCAGCGTGATTTTGAAGTTTCCACGGAAGCACCTCATTTTATTGTTGTGGTGGGCATGTGGCTTTGGCGTCGAGGATGACGCCTGAAGCTGCGGCCTCGGAAATCGAGGCCGCAGGTGAAGCTGAATCAGCCCTCGCCCAGTTCGCGCATGACGGCATACAGCGCAGATTTGGCTTCGAAGCCGACGCCCGGGATATCCGGCAGCCCGACGTAGCCGTTTTCGACGCGGATGCCATCGGCAAAACCGCCGAAGGGCTGGAACACGTCCGGGTACGATTCGTTGCCGCCCAGGTGCAGACCGGCGGCGATGTTCAGCGACATCTGGTGACCACCATGTGGTACTACGCGACGCGAAGACCAACCCAGCTCTTCCATCACTTTCAGGGTGCGCATGTACTCCACGAGACCGTAGGACAGCGCGCAGTCGAATTGCAGGTAGTCACGGTCCGGACGCATGCCGCCGTGGCGCAACAGGTTGCGGGCATCCTGATGGGAGAACAGGTTTTCGCCGGTGGCCATCGGCAGTTCGTAGTGATTGGCCAGCTCGGCCTGGAGCGCATAATCCAGCGGGTCGCCGACTTCTTCGTACCAGAACAGGTTGTACTTCTTGATCGCTTCGGCGTAGGCGATACCGGTCTGCAGATCGAAGCGGCCGTTGGCGTCGACCGCCAGGCGCTGGCCGTCGCCCACCACCTCGAGCACCGCTTCGATGCGGCGGATATCTTCGTCCAGCGGCACCGCGCCAATCTTCATCTTGACCACGTCGTAGCCACGGTCCAGGTAGCTCTGCATTTCGGCCTTGAGTTTGCTCTGGTCCTTGCCTGGGTAGTAATAACCGCCCGCCGCATACACCCAGACTTTGTCATCGGCGACGCCGTTGCGATAACGATCGGCAAGCAGGCGATACAGCGGCTTGCCTTCGATCTTCGCTACCGCATCCCACACCGCCATATCGATGGTGCCGACCGCTACTGAACGCTCGCCATGCCCGCCCGGTTTTTCGTTGGTCATCAGGGTTTTCCAGATGGCGAACGGATCGAGGTTATTGTTCTCGTGATCGATCAGGGTTTCCGGGTCGGCTTCAGTGATCCGCGCCAGAAAACGATCGCGCATCAACGCGCCCTGGCCGTAGCGACCGTTGGAGTTGAAGCCGTAACCGATGACCGGTTTGCCGTCGCGGATCACGTCGGTAATGACCGCAACGACCGAGCAGGTCATCTTCGAAAAATCGATGTAGGCATTGGCGATCGGGGAAGCAATGGAGACGGTTTTTTCACGGATATCGACGATACGCATGACGGGTTCCTCTTGTTGTGGTGACCCAACGTTATGCGTTGCGACGACACCCGCCCAATGCTATTAATGCCGCGCCCTATGCACAGGAGGCATTGCCCTTGGAACTGGTTTGGCTTGAGGATTTTTCAGCACTGGCCGAGTACGGCAGCTTTGTCCGGGCCGCCGAAGCGCGCCATGTGACGCAGCCGGCGTTCAGTCGCCGAGTGCGCTCGCTGGAGAACTGGATGGGTGTCGAATTGTTCGTGCGCACCCCGCAGGGCGCGACGTTGACCGAGGCCGGCAGGCAGATTTTGCCCAGCGCCCAGGAAGCGGCCAGACGCCTTTACCGCATGCGCTCCGAGGCCCAGGAAGTGGCTGGCATGGCCGCGAAAACCTTGCAGTTTGCTGCCACTCACTCGCTGTCATTCACCTTCTTCCCACGCTGGTTGCGCAGCGCCGAAAGTGGCGCGCCGATCGATGCGGTTCGCCTCCATTCCGACAGCATGGCCGTGTGCGAACAGATGCTGATTCATGGCCAGGTGCAGTTCCTGCTATGCCATCGCCACCCCGACGTTCCGCCATTACTGGCGCCTGATCAGTTCATTGGCAAGAAGGTCGGCGAGGACGTACTTGTGCCGCTGGCGAGTGCTTCAGCCCAGTTCGGCACGTCGCCTGAAACCCTGCCCTATCTGGCCTACACCCACGAATCCGGCCTGGGCCGAATCGTCGCCCACAGACTGCACGGCAAGGCCGATTATCTGCATTTGAAACCGCTGTTCAGCAGCCATCTGGCGGCAGTGCTGATGTCGATGGCGCTGGAAAGCAAAGGCGTCGCCTGGCTGCCGAAAAGCCTGACCGAACAGGAAATGGCTGACGGGCGTCTGGTCAGGGCACTGGATGAAAGTTGGGATATTCCCCTGGAAATACACCTGACTCGCCCGACGGCACCGATCAGCCCTTCGGCCGAGGAATTCTGGGCGAAGCTGGGAGAGTAACTCTATCGAGCAGCCCCTCACCCCAGCCCTCTCCCGAGGGAGAGGGAGCCGATTCGGGTGCTGTTCAAAACCTGAGTTCGACCCGGTATTTCAGGTCGGCGAATTTCTACTAAACACCTCGGTCAGTCCCCTCTCCCCCGGGAGAGGGTTAGGGTGAGGGGCTTTTGGCCTTTGACTCGATTTATGCCACCGTGAGCCCCGTCCATAGCTCCGACACCGCCCAAAGTCGCTCAGCCAGCTCAGCATCCGCCGCCCATTTCGCAACACCCTTGCGGCCTGCTTTCGGTTCATTGACCGGCGCAACATTGCAGTCTTCGCAATACACACCACCCAAATCCGCAAGCAATGCACTGGTCGCACACCACAACCCCGTCGCCGCGCCTTGCTCGACAGTTTTCAGTCCATTGTGCGCATCCAGCCGTGGCCGACCCTGCTCATCCAGCGCGTCGAATGCGGCAAGTTCCGCCGTGCTCAAGTGCCGTGCCAGATCCGTCAGAATCTGCCCCGGATGCAATGAAAATGCGCGAACACCTTGGCTACGTCCACGCTGATCCAGTGCAATCGCGAACAAGGCATTGGCCGTTTTCGACTGGCCATAGGCGACCCATTTGTCATACGGCCGTTGCAGGAAATCGATGTCGGCAAAGTCCACCCCGGCAATCTGATGCCCGCGCGATGACACTGACAACACCCGCGCCTGTCCAGCTTTGACCAGCGCCGGCCAGAGGCCGCAGGTCAGGCGGTAATGACCGAGATGGTTGGTCGCGAACTGGCTTTCATGGCCATCGGTATCGCGCAGCAACGGCGCGGCCATGATTCCGGCGCAGTTGATCAGCAATGACACCGGCTGACCCGCGCTGACCACGCTGTGGCTGAACGCCGCCACCGATTCAGCCTGCATGAGGTCCATGGGCAGCACGCGGACGCCGTCAACACCGGCCAATGCCACCTCTGCCCGCTCCGTATCTCTGGCCGGCACAATGACCTGCGCTCCTGCCGCCGCGAGGCTTTTCACCGTCAGCAGACCGAGGCCGGAATAGCCGCCGGTCACCACAGCGAGTTGCCCGCGCAGATTGATGCCGGCCATGACTTCAGCCGCTGTGCTGGCGGCGTTGAACGGTGATTGCACAGGTTGTTGGAGCGTAGCCATGAGCGTTAATCCTGAGTGAGCTATCGAAGGTCTTCATTCTTGGCTAAGCTCTCGGGACGAACCAGTCTGATAAATCCAGGTTTCTGTCGTGATCATTCAAAATCCTGCTGGCGATCCACTTTCTGCCGTATTGGCGCTCTCGGAACTGCGCGCAGCCTGCTCGGTTCGCTTGCAAGCGGGCGGTGTCTGGGCGCTGCGATTTCAACCCATCGAACTGAAATTCAACGTGGTGCGACGAGGCGAATGCTGGTTGCGCATGCAGGGCTTGCCGGCGCAGTTGCTGCGGGCCGGCGACTGTTTTGTGGTGTCGCGCACGCCGTTCATTCTGGCCAGCGGCGCCGACGTCGAGGCGGTGAATGCAGCGGATGTTTTTGCCCATGACGGCGTCTCGGCGACCTTTGGCGTCGGCGAGGAAGTCGAGCTGCTGGGCGGCAGCGTGTCGCTATCGGGACCCGGCGCAACCGAGCTGCTCGATGTGCTGCCCGCCTCGCTGATCATTCGTGCCGAAACCGCAGGCGCTTCGTCGTTCGGCTGGCTGTTGGATGAACTGGGGCGCGAGTGGCCGTCGCATCAGCCTGGCTCGCAGGCGATGTGCAACGACCTGCTGCGGCTGATCTTCATCCATGCGCTGCGCCATCACATCAACAGCGCGGATGCCGAACAATTGGCCTGGCTGGGCGGACTGCGGGAACCGGCGATTGCCGGCGTGTTGCGCGCCGTTCACGGTGCCCCGGAAAAACCTTGGCGCCTGACGCAAATGGCCGAGATTGCCTGCATGTCGCGCTCCGGTTTTGCCGCGCTGTTCAAGACACGCATGGGTCTGGCACCGGTTGAATACGCCACGCGCTGGCGGATGCGCGTGGCCGCGTTCCGCTTGCGCAATGGTCGGGACAATGTGGCTACTGTCGCCGCGTCACTGGGCTATCTGTCCGACGCGGCGTTTGGCGCTGCCTTCCGCCGCGTGCACGGAATATCGCCGGGGCAATACCGGCGCGATCCACTCTTATAGTCCGATGATTGAGGTTATGATCGCGACACCCGCCGCCAAGGACATCCGCCGATGCCTGCCATGAAAACCCGCCCCACCTCCGCGCCATTGCTCAAGCCCGGCGAAACCGTGGTGCTGTTCGACGGCGTGTGCAAACTGTGCAACGGCTGGGCGCGTTTTCTGATTCGCCATGACCGTCAGCGTCGTGTGCGTCTGGCAGCCGTGCAATCGCCCGAGGGCCAGGCCTTGCTGGCGTGGGCCGGTTTGCCGCTGGACGAGTTCGACACCATGGCGGTGATTCGCGACCGCAATTATTGGGAGCGATCAGATGCATTCCTTGAAGTAGTCGGGCAACTGCCAATGCGCTGGCAGCCGCTGAAACTGCTGCGGATCTTCCCGCGTCGTCTGCGCGACTGGGCTTACGATCGCATCGCGCTGAATCGCTATCGCCTGTTCGGCAAGTACGACACTTGTCTGCTACCGACTGCGGATCACGAAAGCCGTTTTCTAAAGGCCCACGGTTAACCCGACCAGTTGCACCGGCGTCATCTTCGTCACCATCATCAGCACGATGACAAACATTCCGGCGAACCCGGCGACGCCCATCCAGAACCACCAGCGGTACGTGCTCGCGTAGCGATCATCCAGAGGCAGGCTACCTTCGCCCGCGCTCAGCGCCATGCTCTGCAAACGCTTTTGCAATACCAGCACCGGCAGCCACAACGCGCCGACACAGAAGAAAATGATCAGCGAAGTCAGCAGCCATTCGGTGCTCATCGAAAGCCCCGAGAGCCGCATCAGCAGGTAGCCGGTAATGACCTGCACAAACCCGGCCGGCGTGGTGATCCACGTATCAAAGCGCACCACCATTCGTGCGACATGGGCGATCACCTGCGGGTTGCCGCTGCGGCTGGCGGCGATCAGGTAGAGGTAGGAACCCATGCCGAAACCGAAGAGGAAAATCGCCGCGATTACATGCAGATACTTCAGGCAGAGATAGACCATCTCAACGCTGCCCATCGGAGAATTGAACCGACAGGCTCAAGTTGGCCGGATCGTTGATCGCCGCCAGATATTCATCGACGCTGATTTCGCCAACACACGGCCGCGCGCCGGCCTGCGGTACATAACCCCGAGCCATTTTGGTTGCGAGAGCGACGGCGGCGCAGCTGGGGATTTCCGGGCCTTTGTCATTCAGTGCGGTGAGTTGCGCGGTCATGCTCAGCGGCTGGTCGTCAACTCCGATGCCTTGAACATCGATGTACATCGCGCTTTTGCCGTCACCGAAGCGTTCGAACCACGTGCCCAGTCGATGCAGACGCGCCGCCCAGCGCACATGATCGCGCACCAGACCGAAGCGCAAGGCTTGCGCCAGCAAGGCGTTGGCGACACCGCCGAGCTTCAGGCCGGCGCCAGCCTTGAAGCGCAGCGTCTGTGCGCCATAGCGGCGAGCGAAAATATCCATGTCCGGCACATCGACATTGGCCAGCACCCGCGTGCCCAGTTGCGGCATCGTGCGCAAAGTCAGATCGAGCCAGCCCAATACTTCGTGAACCTGGCCGTTTTTCAATTGTTTGATCGGTGTGCCTGCGTAGGCGAGGACGCCTTCGACCGTGGACAGCCCCGGCATTTTTGCCGAGGAAGAAATGCCATGCTCGATCGAATCGATTCGCGCAAAACGCGAGCGCTGCTGGTCAATGATTGCCGAAGACAAGGTCGGCACCGAACTGCAACCGCTGAGTACCGCCACACCAGCCTCCCTGGCGCGGGCGTCGAGTACATCAATTCCATTGACGAAGGTGCGGCAGTCAGCCAGATCGCAGTAATTGACCCCGGCATCGATGCAGCTTTCAGCAACCGCGTAGGACTGCCCCTGAAACGGCCCGCCGGTGTGCACCACCAACTGAATATTCAACTCTCGCAACGCCGCTTGAAAACCTGCGCCCATCGCATCACCGCACCAGCCTTCGCAAGCTCGGCCCGACTGCGCTTGCAGCTCGGCGACCTTGTGTTGCAGCTTGCGCGCATCGCGGCCCGACAGCAGCAGTTCAATCTCTGGCATCTGCGCCAGATGCCGACAAACGATACTGCCGAAATTGCCGTAACCACCGACGACCATCACCCTGAATGCCATTGCCCTGTCCCTGTTCCAGCCTAAACGTGTGGCGCAGAGGATATAGGGCGCAGCGGCGACCAGACATTTATTTTGCAACCGGGTATCACCGCGTCCGCTTGTCCCAGGCAAAAAGAATGAACCCAACGCCCCTCTCGCCGCCTAACGCACAGACCATCAGGAGTTAAGCCTATGCAAATCGAAACCGTGTGGATCGTATTGGCGGTCATTCTCGTGCTGATCGAGCTTTGGGCCATCAACCGGGTGCGCAAAAGCGAGGGGAAATCGAGCAATAAAGGCGTGTGGATCGTGCTGATCGTGTTCGTGCCGCTGTTCGGCCTGATCGCCTGGGCGTTGGCGGGGCCCAAGCATATCGGTCGCGGCTCGCCTTCCCAGGCCAGCCGCTAACCAACGACGCAGGCCCGTCTCAAGCATCACCCGCAGCCCGGCTTTTGCCGGGCTTGTTATATGCAATGCCCGCCGCGCGGATTTCTTGCAGGCTGCACGAAAGCATTGTGCCTGCTTCGATGCCAGCCCTTGATTTAGAAGGGTTGCGCTTGATCGGCGAGTTGGCATGAGTCATGCGATAGCCTCTTCCTGAATACACAGCAGGGCGAAAAAAAGAACGCTGTGTTCAATCCGTGAAAAGCAGAGGCCTCAAAAAATGAATGCCATCGACCTTCTCAAAGCCGACCATGAAAAAGTCAAAGCCATCCTCAGCCAACTGAGTGAGTCCACCGACCGCGCGCTGAAAAAACGCGTCGAGTTGCTGGGCAAACTGGAAATGGAAATCACCATCCACACCCGCCTCGAAGAAGAGATTCTCTATCCTGCGTTCAAGGAAGCCGGCAGCAAGGAAGAAGACATCATGTATTACGAAGCCAAGGAAGAGCACCGCACCGTGGACTCACTGGTACTGCCTGATCTGAAAGAAACCGACCCGGGCAGCCCGGAATTTGCCGGTCGGGTCAAAGTGGTCAAGGAGCTGCTGGAGCACCACATCGAAGAGGAAGAAGAGGAAATGTTCCCGAAAGCGCAGAAGCTTCTGGGCAAGGCAAAACTCGAGGAACTGGGTGCGCAAATGGAAGCCATGAAGGCAAACCACAAAAAGGAAATGGCGGCCAACAAGATCGCTGCGTAAAGCGCTGAAGACACCAAAGCCCGGCAGCGATGCCGGGCTTTTTTGTGCGCCCAAACTGGCCCTCGCTCCACATTGGATATACGTATGTTCGGCAATTCCTGAACAAGCCACGAAACCTGTGGGAGCGAGCCTGCTGGCGAAGGCGTCAGGTCAACCAGATCATCCATGACTGACACTGCGCTTTCGCGAGCAGGCTCGCTCCCACAGGGTCAGTGTCGGTCTTGATGCAGGTTGTGATCAAACCGCCCAAGGTGGCGCCGGATCGAATTTCGCTTCGATCCATTCCTTGAACGCCACCACCGCCGCCGCCGGAAATCGCGATGACGGCCTGACCAGATAGACGCCGCCCGCCGAATCCAGATGCCAGTCGGACAGCACGTGAATCAGCCGCCCTGCCGCCAGATCGCGGCTCATCAGCCAGTCGCCGGCACCGAGTATGCCGGCGTCGGCGCGGGCGGCGGCGAGCAGGGATTCGCTGTCGCTGGCGGTCAGGTTGCCGTGTGGCGTAATGGTCTGCACTTCGTTGCCGCGATGCAGGCGCCACAGCGGGAACGACGCCAGCCCGCTGAAGCGCAGGCAATTGTGCTGAAGCAGGTCCTGCGGGGTTTGCGGCATGCCGTGGGCCTCGATGTAGGCCGGCGATGCGCAGAGAATCCGTCGATGGTCACTGAGCTTTTTTGCGATCAGCCGATTGTCCTCAAGCTCGCCGATGCGGATAGCCGCGTCGAAGCCCTGCTCGATGATGTCGACCAGGCCTTCGCTGTAATCGGCGATTACCGAAACATGCGGATGAGCCTTGAGAAATTCCGGCAGCAGCGGCCCCAGCCATAACCGCCCCATCGCCGCCGGCAAGGCCAGGCGCAGGGTGCCGCGTACTTCGCTGGCACCCTGCACCGCTTGCTGCTGCGCTTCGTTCATCAACTCGACGGCCGCGCGCAGGCGCTGTTCGAGTTGCAGGCCAGCCTCGGTGATACGCACGTGTCGCGTCGAGCGTTCCACCAACCGCACGCCCAGTCGCTTCTCCATCGCCGCGAGGCGCTTGGAAACGATGGTCGGATGGCGCTGCAACAAACGCCCCGCCGCGACAAAAGAGCCTTGCGCGGCGACGGCCAGGAAAGCAGCGATTTCATCGCTGTGCGGGTTGCTCAGAACATCCAGATTCATGGTTTTAAAATGATCGCCCCTGATGATCGGCCCGATTCAAGATCGGCGTGCGCTTGCGCCGCGTCAGCCAATGAATAACGCGCGCGAATTTGCGGCGTGATGATACCGGCGGCAACAGCGGCCAGCACATCTTGCGCGCGCTCCTGATATTCAGCTGTCGTGGTGGTGTGCGCGGCCAGCGACGGACGGGTCAGGAACAGCGAGCCCTTGGCGTTCAGCGTGGCCATTTCCACCGCCGCCGGCGCGCCGGTCTGCGCGCCGAACGAGACCATCAATCCGCGTGGGCGCAAGCTGTCCAGCGAGGCCTGAAAAGACACCCGACCAATCGGGTCATACACCACATCGACCTTGCGCCCCTCGGTGATACGCACCACATTGGCGGCGAGAGTCTCGGCATCGAACACCAGCACTTCGTCACAACCGGACGCGCGAGCCTTGTCGACACTGGCCTGCTTCGACACCACACCAATCACCGTTGCGCCAAGGTGTTTGGCCCATGGCACCATGATTTCCCCCAGACCTCCCGCGACACCGTAAAGCAGCATCGTCGTGCCCGGCCCGACCGGGTAAGTCGCCTTCAACAGATACTGCGCGGTGATGCCTTTGAACAACACCGCCGCCGCGTCTTCGAACGTCAACTCTTCGGGAATCTTCACCAGACGCTCTGCCGGAAACAGCCGCGCCGAGGCGTAACCGCCCAAGGGGCCGGTAGCGTAAGCGACCCGATCACCGACGCGCACATTGCTCACACCGGCACCGACCGCCGCCACCCGACCCGCGCCTTCCAGACCCAGCCCCGAGGGCAACGCCACCGGCACCGCACCTTTGCGCTGGCTGACATCGAGGTAATTGACGCCCACCGCCGCTTGCTCCAGCCAGACCTCGCCGGCCCCGGGGGCCGGTTCGCTGACAGCGTGCAATTGCAGGACATCCGGTGCGCCCGTTTCGCTGAAGCGGATTGCGTTGGCCATGGTCATCTCCATTCATTTGTTAAGCGTTGAGCTCAGTCTGAAAGCGCAGCACTCAACGAACAACCCAGCCTGAATGCAGTTCATTGCTGCAACGGCTGCAGCAATACACACATAAAAAAGGAGCGGCACGTGCGGCCGCTCCTTTTTCAACAATCAATCGAACGCGCCGTTGAGCACCTCGTAGATCAGCCCGGTGGCCAGCGCAACGAGAATGAGGTCAGTGCCCGCCTGTCGCCATTCGTAGCCGTCATAACGAGGCAGATGTTCGAGCATTCGCCCGTCCAGCTTCTTGGCGATGCCCGGGGGCAACGGTTTACCCCGCGCCAGATTCTTTTGAATACCCGGCGGCAGCGGCGGCCCCGGATTCCAGTATTGGCCGCGATAGATGCCGACGCTGCTGAGAATATCGCCGCGATCAACGCTCGGCCCGCCGCCGCGATTGCCAGAGTGTTGCTGGCCCTTGTTGCCATTGCCTTGGCCGCCCCCGCCCTGTTTACCGTGATCCTGCATGTTTTGCGGTTTGCCCTTGCCGTTGCCCTGGCCGCCCTGACCACCCTGCCCCTTGCCATTGCCGGGGTCAGCCAGTGCCGTCGTGCTGCCGATTACCAGCGCGAGGCAAGACAACGCGGTAATCAATCTGCGAGCTTTTCTCATGTGCGATTCCTTCGGTTGGGGGATGCTCTAGAGTATGGGCGAATGTGCTCAGCTTAGTGGATTTCTTCTTGCTGACCACTCGGCCTTGCGTCAGGATTCCCACCCTCTCCACCCCTGATCGAAAAATCATGAATCGCCAAAAGAAGCTGCAGCAGTTGTTCAAGGAAAAAGCCAAAAAGGCCAATGCCAAACTGGCGCCGAAAAAGCCCAAATACATCTGCAAGGCCGACCGCCTGAAGCTGGAAGCCGAAGCGGCGCAGGCGGCGGCCGAAAACAGCGAAAGCTGATTCAGGCCGACTGCCGCGACGTCAGCCAGGTCATCAGCGCCGCCAGCACGAGCAATGCCGCGCTGGCGAAAAACGTCAGCCGATAACCGCTGCCGTCGAACAGCAGACCACCGATGGTAGAACCCGAGGCAATCGACAACTGCACCACCGCCACCATCAGCCCACCGCCGGCTTCGGCATCGTCGGGCAGCGTGCGCGCCAGCCACGACCACCAGCCTACCGGCGCCGCCGTGGCGATCAATCCCCACAAGCCGAGCAACACGAACGTCGCGACTACTGAACTGCCCATCCCTATGAGCGCCACCGCGATCATCGCCATCAACAGCGGGATGGTGATCACTACGCGATACAGCCTCTTCTTCAACACCGAACCGATGACCACGGTGCCGATAAACCCGGCCACACCGATGACCAGCAAAATCATCGACAGCATCGAAACGTCGACCCGGGTCACGGTCTCCAGAAACGGTCGCAGGTAGGTGAACAGAACAAACTGGCCCATGAAGAACAGACCTGCGCCGAGCATGCCCAACGCCACCCGGCGGCTTTTGAACAACGCAAAAACATTGGCTGCGCTGGCTTTGCGCGGCGCGGCCGGGAGCGCGGGCAAGCTGATCCACTGCCAGAGCAGCGCAATCAGCGCCACCGGTATCAGGCAGAAAAACGCCCCGCGCCAGCCAATCACGCTGCCCAGATAACTGCCCAGCGGCGCAGCCACGACGGTCGCCAGGGCATTGCCGCCGTTAAAGATGGCCAGCGCCTTGGGCACGCTGGCGGAGGGCACCAGACGCATAGCCAACGCCGCTGACATCGACCAGAAGCCGCCAATCACCACACCGATCAATGCGCGGCCGATCATGTACACCGTGTAATTGGGCGCCAGGCCCACCACAAGCCCGGACGCGCACATCAGCGCCGTCAACAGCAGCAACAGGCGCTTGCGATCCATCGAGCCGGCGAGCCTGGTGATCGTCAGGCTGGTCAGCACCGCGAACGCGCCGGAGATGGCAATGCCATAGCCGGCCAGACCTTCACTGATAAGCAAGTCCGTAGCCATTGGCGTGAGCAGACTGACCGGCATGAACTCGGAGGCGATCAGGGCAAAGACACACAAGGTCATGGCGAACACGCCGCTCCAGTACGCCGGTTGCTCGCCGGCCGTGGACGCTTCCATGGGCTGGGCTGTCGGGGTGTTGATTACTTGAGCCGTCATGCGAAAACCTGTCTTGAAGAAGAAATGAGCGAGGCATTTCTGCCCCGTTACTCAGGCTGCAAAGCTTGACGGATCGAGCTTAACTTGATTAGTAGCGGTAATCTTCATGTGCTTTTGAGAAAAATTCAGCAATGAGCAACGCCAAAGTCAACGACCTGCAGGCCTTCCTGGCGGTGGCGCAGGAGCAAAGCTTCACCAAGGCTGCCGCCCGCCTCGGCGTCACGCCGTCTGCGCTGAGTCATACGGTCCGCGCGCTGGAGCAGCGTCTGGGTATCCGCTTGCTCGCTCGTACAACGCGCAATGTCTCGCCGACCGAGGCTGGCGAACGCTTGATGCATTCGATTGCGCCGCTGTTCGAGCAGATCAGCGCCGAGCTCGAAGCCCTCGGCGAATTGCGCGACAAGCCCAGCGGCACGATCCGCATTTCCTGCACGGACGATCAGATTGAATTGTGCATCCGGCCGATGCTTGCGCAGTTTTTGCAGGACTATCCGGACATCACCTTGGAGTTTTACGTCGATTACGGATTTACCAATGTGGTCAAGGAACGCTTCGACGCCGGCATTCGTCTCGGTGAATCGATCAGCAAAGACATGATCGCCGTGCGCATCGGCCCGGACTGGCGCCTGGCCGTGGTGGCCTCGCCCGAGTACTTCGCTCGTCACCCGGCACCCGCCACGCCGCACCAGTTGACGGAGCACACTTGCATCAACATCCGCCATCAACCGGCCGGCGCCATTTACGCCTGGGAGTTTGCGCACAAGGGTCAGGATTTCAGCGTGAAGGTCGATGGGCAGTTGGTGTTCAACAGCATTATGCATGTGCTCAACGCCGCCGTGGACGGCATCGGCGTGGCGTACGTGCCCGAACAATTGGTCGCGCCGTATCTGGCGGACGGGCGACTGGTGGAAGTGCTGGAAGAGTGGTGCCCGACGTTTCAGGGCTATCACCTGTATTACCCCAACAGGCGCCAGAGCTCCGCAGCGTTTGCAGCGTTTGTCGAAGCGCTGAAATACAACCGCTGACAAACGCAACTCTTCAATCCAACTCAAATCCCTGTGGGAGCGGGCTTGCCCGCGAAGGCGCCGGCACAGTCAACATCATCATCGCCTGTCACACCGCTTTCGCGAGCAAGCTCGCTCCCACAATGGTCCGGGGCAAATCTACGATCTTTGTCGCACCCCAAATCCCTGTGGGAGCGGGCTTGCCCGCGAAGGCGCCGGCACATTCAAAATCATCATCGCCTGTCACACCGCTTTCGCGAGCAAGCTCGCTCCCACAATGGTCCGGGGCAAATCTACGATCTTTGTCGCACCCCAAATCCCTGTGGGAGCGGGCTTGCCCGCGAAGGCGCCGGCACATTCAAAATCATCATCGCCTGTCACACCGCTTTCGCGAGCAAGCTCGCTCCCACAAT
>NZ_RCOA01000128.1:87096-87337 GCF_004307585.1 Pseudomonas sp. Sample_20
TCAAAATCATCATCGCCTGTCACACCGCTTTCGCGAGCAAGCTCGCTCCCACAATAGTCCGGGGCAAGGCCACAATCTTCAGCCCAACCCAAATCCCTGTGGGAGCGGGCTTGCCCGCGAAGGCGCCGGCACGTTCAACCTCATCATCGCCTGACCCACCGCTTTCGCGAGCAGGCTCGCTCCCACAATAGTCCGGGGCAAGGCCACAATCTTCAGCCCAACCCAAATCCCTGTGGGAGCG
>NZ_RCOA01000128.1:87347-118729 GCF_004307585.1 Pseudomonas sp. Sample_20
AATAGTCCGGGGCAAGGCCACAATCTTCAGCCCAACCCAAATCCCTGTGGGAGCGAGCCTGCTCGCGAAGAGGCCAGATCAGATACATCCACATTGAATGACACACCGCTTTCGCGAGCAGGCTCGCTCCCACAATGGTCCGGGGCAAGGTCACAATCTTCAGCGCAACCAAAATCCCTGTGGGAGCGGGCTTGCCCGCGAAGGCGTCGGCACATTCAACATCGTCCTTGCCTGACCCACCGCTTTCGCGAGCAAGCTCGCTCCCACAGGGAATGCAGGTGAATCAGAAGGCTTCAACCCATCTGAATTTTTCCGCCAATCTGCCCCCTAAATTCTGAGCGGTCGATACACGTCCGCCGATGCAAGGAGGTCAGCATGCATGTCGGATAACCAAACGCCTTCGCCGCGCAACACAGAGGAATCCACCCAAACACTATTGAGCCGCTTGCTCATGGCACGCGGGCCTGGCGGTCAGGAAGACGAAGTTCGGACGATCTGCCTGGAAGAACTGCGGCGCCATTGCGACGAGGTCTGGACCGATCGGGCCGGCAATGTCATCGGCCTGCTCAAGGGCCGCGAACCCGATCCGGACGGCGAGCACGCTGTGCGCATCATGGGCCACATGGATGAGATCGCCATGCTGGTCAAACGCGTCGAGCCGGACGGTACGTTGCGGGTGGTTGCCCTCGGCGGTGCGAACCCGGTGAATTTCGGTGTCTGTCCGGTGGATATTCTCGGCGATGCGCAAACCCTGCCCGGCGTGCTCTCATTCGGCTCGATGCACGCCACCACAGGTTCGCCGCAGGGCCAGGATGTGATGAGCGGCGCGGTGGAGTGGAAAGACGTGCACATCATCACCCGCCACGACCCGCAAACCTTGCAAGACATGGGCGTGCGTCCCGGCACCCGCGTCGTGCTCAGCCAGCACTGGCGTAAGCCGTTCCGGGTCGGCGATGCCACCGCTGCGCATTTTCTCGATGACCGCGCGCCCGTCGTCGCCATGCTCCAGGCCGCCGAGCAACTCAAGCACAGCACTACCGAATTGCGGCACGACACCTACTTCGTCTTCACCACCCTCGAGGAAGAAAGCAACGCCGGTGCGATGTATGCCGCTGCGCACCTGCCCGGTGACACCACGATTGCCGTGGAGGTCGGCCCAGTGATGAGCGAATACGCAACGCGATTGGGCGTCGACCCGATCATCGATACCGGCGACCAGAAAGGCTATTACTCGCGCGGCGTGGTCATGGCTTTGGCCGACGCCGCCAAGCGTTGCGGCTTCGATCCACAGTTCGCGCTGCTGGTGGATTTCGCTTCCGACGCCAGTGCGGTGATGAGTTCAGGCATCAGCGCCCAGGCCGGCTGCATCGCGATCCCGACCGAAAATACCCATGGTTTCGAACTGGTAGTCGACGGCGCAATTGAAGCCTGCGCACAGACGTTGGTCGAATATTTGAAAGGCTTGCAGAATGAGGTATCGACCTGACTCGCAGTCCAATAAAAAGGGAGGCCCATTGCAGGCCTCCCTTGTTTTTCACCGTCAAGAAGTACCCAACCCCTGCGACAGATCCGAAGAAGACGGCCGCGCCGGATCAGGCCTGGTTTCAACCTCGGTCTGTTCAGTGGTCCGAGTCACCGTGTCACGCACGGCCTCGTAACCTTCCTGAGCTTTTTGCTTGGCCTTGTCGACCATACCAGCGCTGGTACGGCCCATGTAGCGCTGCTCAGTTGAAGTGGTCGGCAACGCCGCGCCGAGTAATGCACCGAGCGCAACCCCAGCGGCAGCCACCATCAGCGGTTGCTCCTTGAGCAGGTGGCTGAATTGCTGACCAAGCACTTGCGAATTACGCGACAGTCGATCACTGGCGTCATGCATCGCATGGCTGAGGTTTTCCTTCGCTGCACCAACGTTTTCACCGAGGTGGCTGGCCTTGCCTTTCAGCGCCTCATAGCCGCCCTTCAGCGAGTCTGTAGTCGAGTGCAAATGCGCACGGGCGGTGTCGATGCCGTCGGCCAAACCGTCGGCCCACTCGCCGGCCTTGTCCTGATCCGGCCCGCTGCGATAGGTCGGTTGCGGCACTGGCGGGCGATTCTGGCTCATCATCAGCCAGAGCAGCCCCACGGAAGTCAGCACCGCTGGCACCGGGTTATTGCGCACGCTGGTGCCGAGATTGGTGAAGAACGTCGAGCCGTTGCTCTGCATCATTCCCCAAGCCTGATCGATCATTTGCCCGGGAGTGAATTTGCTCTCCAGTTGATCGACGATGTTGCCGATGCTCGCGCGTTGCGCATCGATTTCGCGCTCGATCTGCTCCGGGCTTTTTTCCGCTTCGATATCCAGTTCGCTTTTCATGAGACTTTCCTCCGCAGCGCTTCCTGATCCTTGTTCAAGGCGTCGAGGGTGCGATCAGGTTTGAAGTGAGATGGCTCGAATTGCTTCTTCCCGGATTGCAGCATGGCGAAGCCAATGATCATCACCACCACGCCGACGATCAGCGCGGCCAGCCACGGCGCCATGAACATGCTCAGGCCGTACACCGCCGACATCAGCAGAATGATGAAGCCAGCAAGAAACACAATCGCACCACCGGCCACCGCACCGATGCCAGCCTTCAGCGTGCTGAGGCTGTTGTGCAGTTCGGCTTTGGCCAGTGCCAGTTCCTTGGTGAACAACGCTGGAACTTCACGGGACAGTTGCCGCAACAGGCCGACCACCGAAGCGTCATCCGTTTGACCGAGGGGCCTTGCTCCGCTCAGATCAGATTCATCTCTGTTCATCACAGTTCTCCTTTGGCGTCGGGTGCGTGCGGTACGGAAGCCGCGGCGAAATCAGAGGGGTGATCGCTGTCACTGGGCGAGGTCGGGGTGATGCCGGTGGCCAGTCCCGGATTGGCGTGGGCCGATGACGGCACTGACGATTCATAGGGTCGCTGCGCACCGTAATCGGCTGGCGGTGGCGTCGAAGTCGTGCCCGCCGCCGGATCATGTTCGGCGCTGACTGTCGCTGCTGCGGCCGTGCCGGCTTTGAGAAACCGCGACAGGCCGAAACCGATGGCGATGCTGCCAGCGATGAACAGGCCCGGATTGCTGCGCGCCAGATCGGCTGCATCGTGCAGCAACTGCTCGGCACTCTTGCCGCGCAAGTTGCCCGCCAGCCCGGTCATGGAATCCGCCATATCCGTCAGGTAGTCGGACATGCCCAGCGTGTCCTTGTCCTGCAACTCAGAGACGAAGCTCTTTGCCCCTTGGGCCAATGCTTCTATCTGTTCGGCCGCAGTGTCGCGGTACTGTCCGAATTGCGCGTCGGCCTGTTGCCGCGCACCGCCAAGTGCTTCATTGACGTCGTCCTTCAAATGTTCAAAACCCTGTCCAGGCTTGCTGTTCGGATCACCTGATTCAAAGCCTGCCCTGCTGTCTTGAGTATTCATGTGGCCCCTCGCGTTCTGACTTGAAAACGGAAAAACGGGACTACACGGCAACATTGCCTCGAGCCCCCACATAGAAGATGACGGAGCAGCTTGCGCGAGAGTTCAAAGAGGTTGATGAGCGTGCCGTGTCAGGTCTGGATCAGCGACGAAAGGTTGCGCTTGGCACGATTGCGTTGAGCTTCTGCGCCTGACTGCGGTCAAGACAAGGCACAAGCATTTATCTGCAACACGACGCTGAAACCCGCAACAACGCCGATAGATGGCAGAATCCCCACACCCTGATCACTTCGGAGACCGCAATGCTTCGCCTGTTTGAAGAAAGGCTCGACCCCTTCCCGCCCGACGAGGCGCCGCCACCGCCAGTCGGCCTGATGCGCTTCTTGTGGGCCTGCACCCGGGGGGCGCGCGGTTACATCCTGGCCTTCGCTCTGCTCAGCGCCAGCGTGTCGATCTACGAGGCGTGGCTGTTTTCTTTCCTTGGGCAAGTGGTGGATCTGCTCTCGACCTGGCAATCCGGCGGCGCCGCCGGTGATGAGGAAAGCCGCGTGTTGTGGGGCATCGGCATTGTGCTGGTTGTCAGCATCGGCCTGGTGGCGCTGCGCACGATGGTCCAGCACCAGATCCTCGCGATCAATCTGCCGCTGCGCCTGCGCTGGGACTTTCACCGGTTGATGCTGCGGCAAAGTCTGTCGTTCTTCTCCGATGAGTTTTCCGGCCGGGTCACGACCAAGGTCATGCAGACTGCGTTGTCGGTGCGCGAGGTGCTGTTCACCCTGATCGAAATCCTCCCCGGCATCGGCGTTTACTTCATCGCGATCATTGCGCTGGCCGGTGGCTTTGCGCTGAAGCTGATGCTGCCGTTTCTGGCGTGGATCGTTCTGTTCGGGCTGGCGATGGTGTATTTCGTGCCGCGTCTGGGCAAAGTCGGCCAGGAACAGGCCGATGCACGCTCGTCGATGACCGGGCGGATTGCCGACGCCTACACCAACATCACCACGGTCAAACTGTTCTCGCACTCCAAGCGTGAAGCGCACTTTGCCCGCGCGGCGATGGAAGATTTCAAGCTCACCGGATTCCGCCAGATGCGGCTGGTCAGCCAGTTCGAAATCGTCAATCAGGCGCTGGTGGTGGCTTTGATTCTCGGCGCCGGCGGTTATGCATTGTGGCTGTGGCATCAGGGCGAAGTCGGCACCGGCGCCGTCGCGGCGATCACCGCCATGGCGCTGCGCATCAATGGCATGTCGCACTGGATCATGTGGCAGATGACGTCGCTGTTCGAGAACATCGGCACCGTGCAGGACGGCATGGCCACCCTGACCAGCGGCCCAAAAGTCCAGGACGCGCCGGATGCCAAAGTGCTGGAGCCGGCCGGCGGCGAAGTGATTTTCGACAATGTCAGCTTCAACTACAACGGCGAACGCCAAGTGCTCGACGGCTTGACCCTGCACATTCGCCCCGGCGAAAAAATCGGCCTGGTCGGCCGCTCCGGTGCAGGCAAGTCGACGCTGATCAACCTGCTGCTGCGCTTCTATGACGTTGATCGCGGCGAGATCCGCATCGATGGGCAGAACATCGCCGAGGTCACCCAGGACAGCCTGCGCAGCGTGATCGGCATGGTCACCCAGGACACGTCGCTGTTGCACCGTTCGATCCGCGACAACATCGCCTACGGTCGCCCGGACGCCACCGACGAAGACATCCATCGCGCGGCAGTGAACGCCCAGGCCGATGGTTTCATCAGCCAGTTGAGCGACAAGCAGGGCCACAGCGGTTACGACACGCTGGTCGGCGAACGCGGCATCAAGCTCTCCGGCGGGCAGCGCCAACGCATCGCCATCGCCCGGGTTATGCTGAAGAACGCACCGATCCTGCTGCTCGACGAAGCTACCAGCGCACTGGATTCCGAGGTTGAAGTCGCGATTCAGGAAAGCCTCGATGAAATGATGCAGGGCAAAACCGTGATCGCCATCGCCCACCGCTTGTCGACCATTGCAGCGATGGACCGGCTGATCGTCATGGACGAAGGCCGCATCATCGAACAAGGCACCCACGCGCAATTGCTCGAGAAGAACGGCACCTATGCGCGGCTGTGGCAACACCAGAGCGGCGGGTTCCTCGGTGAGGATCGGGGTTTGGTTGAAGTGATGGAGGAGTGATCAGGATGGAGGGCCGGGGCCGGCCCTCCATCGATTGGCCTAGATGGTGACGGGGCTTTCGGCATCAACCGGAAGCTTTACGCGAAACACGGTTCCGCCCTTCAGGTCAGAGCTGACCTCGATCGACCCGGCATGCGAGGCGACGATTTCCGAAGCGATAAACAGGCCCAGACCGAGGCCAGCGACGGGCCCGTGATCAACTACGGAGCGCTGCGAGAAGCGCCCCATAGGATTGAAGATGAACGGCAATACATCCTCCGGGATCGGTTCGCCGCCGTTATGTACGGTGAACACCGCGCAATCCTCGCGGACCTGCAACTCGACCGTTACCGGAAAATTATTGTCGCCGTGGGTCACCGCATTGCTGATGATGTTGGAAAACACCTGTTCCATCCTGGCGCCATCGAACGCTCCCATCACCGCTTCCGTCGCATCGAACCGCACGTTGGCCTGCGGATGAAAGGCGCGGATTTCCTCGATCACCCGCTCGCACACAGGGCTGAGATCGATCAAGGATTTTTTCACCGGAATCCCCGGCCCCATCTGGCAACGCGTCAGATCCAGCAGGTCGCCCACGATCTGGCTGGCGCGCTGCACGCTGGCGTAGATCTGCCTGGCCACTTTGCCGGTGCGCGGGTCGGTGGCTTCGGTACGACGCAACATATCCGCACCGAGCAGAATCGCCCCCAGCGGCGTGCGCAAGTCATGGCCGAGAATCCCCAGAAACACGTTGCGCGACGCCTCGACGGCGCGCGAGTAGCTGGCAATCGACTCGGCCAGCGCCTGGTCGATGGCTTCGTGGAAGCGCGTCATGTCGTCGACATTCAGTGATTTGCCATCCTTGACCTGACGCAGCCATTGGGTCAGCACACTGGTGCGCAGCGCGCGGTATTCCGACACCATCTGATCGATGGTAAAACCGGCCATCAGCCGCGTCACCGCGTGGGTTTCCGCAGCTGTTTCTTCATCGTCGCGCGGCGCTTGGCCCTGGGCTTTGGCGATTTGTTCGCTCATGGTCTGCTTGGTCCGCAGATCGATCACGATGGCGCGCAACATCTGCTCGGCGTGATCGCGCAGCGCGACGTTATCGAGTTCCGCACCAGGTGTCTCAATGGTGCGGGCGAAATCTTCCCAGGCCTGCAGGATCGGCTCTAGGTTTTCGAGAATGAAATCTGGCAGGCGCATGGCTGTGGTCCTAAAGGCAATCCATCAACGCTATGAGGCGAACCGGCGCAGACAGCTAAAAAAGCAAACTCAGGAGTACAGAAGGTACGGCTGACGTTATGCAGCCTACCATCAAAGCGCTGGGCTAACGCGGAAGGAAAATCCAGGGCTGAAGTGTCGCGGACCTCACCTACTCCGCGGCCCAGACCGGCCGCTCACCTAATCGCTCAGCCAGCCTGACGAGATAACCGTCCGGATCCTGCACAATGAATTCCCGCTGCCCTGTTTCAACACTTTCTGCGCGATACCAGGTGTCCTGGCAGTTTCGAAAGAGTGGAAAACCAGCTTGTTCGAGTCGTTCGAGGACAGGTGCGACCGCGACTACATCTATTTGCAGGTTGATGCCGCGCCCAAAAGGCTTGCTCAGAGGCGCGGTGAGCCACTGGCCGGCCTGCGGATCGAACTGCTCCAGCATCACTTGCGCGCCGTTCAGATCGAGGTAGGCGAAACCGTCTTCAAGGCGTTGATAGGCGACTTTGAAGCCCAGACAGTTCACCCAGAACGCCAAGCTCTTCGACAGCTCGGTGACCATCAGTTCAGGAACCAGTTTGTTTCGTTCAAGCATGGCGATAAATCCGTTTCAGAAGCTTATGCAGCGAGGGTTGTTTCACTCCAGGCATCGTTTGGGCGTGAGTCGAGGTTGCTCGGCATTCTGCACCTCAGCACTCACATCCGTCTGTTTACGGCTGCTGAACTCGATCGGATAAGGCCCGGTCTGCGCCAGAGCTGCCTGCACACGGCTGACAAAGGCCGCGTCGTCCAGGGTGTAGAAAACCCACACCTGACGCTTTCCGCCGGTGACCGTGCACCCCCACTTTGCGAACCCATCCGCCGTTACGGCCGCCTTAATCAGGCGGTCTACCTGCATCATCCGCGCGGATTCCTTTGAACTCGGCAGGAAGCGATCCGACACGTATTTCCAGCTGATGCGAGCCTTGTAAGGAAATGCCCGGGTATCCTTGAGATTCAGGTCGGAAGGCATGCGAAAACTCGCTGGCATTGGGTCGTCAGGAAAATCAGACGGTTGGAAATCGCTGTCGCCTGGCACGGCCACTTGCCGTTGCGGATTGTCAGCAGGATCATCACTGAGCAGTATTCTGAGCGCTTCAGCTTGGCGCTCTTTCCGCTCGCTCATGCATTTGGCGTAGGCCGTTGTATGCGCTGGACCGGCATCCAGACAAGGATCGCGTTCCACCGGTCTTGGAGAATGGGAGCGCGTGCAGCCGGTCGTGATCAGGCTTGCCAGCAGCAATAGAACAACGGCTGGCCAGATTTCAGGGCGCAGGGAAGCGTGGGGAGTGACTTTCAAGTGGCCTTCCTTGGATGAGCAGCAATACGAGACATATGGAAAACGGCGCATTTTGCCTGCCACCCCTGCCCCATGAACAGGCCAGAGAGGAATTAAAGTGGCAATTCATCACAAGCAGTGCTCGACCAGCCACAGCCGCTTGTGACGAACAGCCACATACTCCCTCAGATGCCTACGCTGGAACCGTTGCCCGGTACGCCAAAATCGCCACCCGGAAAAGCACCACCCTCAATGTGGTAGACCTTCGGTTCTGCGGAAAAATAATCCTCCAGCCCCAGCATGAAGCGCTGATGGTCGTCACTCTCTTCAAACCCCGGCGAATGATCCTCAAGCGATTGCCAGCGCACGATCAAATTGAACTGCTCGGGGATTTCAATACCTTGCGCCAGCAAGTGGCCGCCGTATCCCTTGGCGCGGGTGAGCAACGGTTCGACTTCGGCAAATGCCCGTCGAAAGGCTTCAGTCTGTTGCGGGTGAACGGGCAGGACTGCGATTTCATAAACCATGATGTTTCTCCAAAATCAGTGAGCGGATTCAGACGATGAGCGAAGGCTCGACGGCGATGGCGATTTTTCCCAGCAGACCGTTGTTGGCGCTCTCCAGTCGAGCGTGGGCGAGCGGGATGTCGGCGAGGGAATAGACCGCGCCAACGTGGGGCCGCAACTGGCCGCGCTCGACCAACGCGCTCAATTCATCGAGCTTGCCGCGATTCTGCCGGGTGAAAACGAAGTGGTAGCTGGCGTTCTTGCCCCAGGCCTGGACGAGGTTTTGTGGCTGCGCGATGTCGACGATCGAGACCACGCGGCCAAGCTGGGCGAGCGCGTCAGCACTGCGAGACAGGGTATCGCCGCCGATGGTATCGAACACCACATCAACGCCATGCCCGGCGGTTTCGCGCATGATCGCTTCGACGTAGTCCTCTTGGGTGTAATCGATCACCACGTCAGCGCCCAGGCTGCGGATGAAATCGGCGTTGGCCTCGCGCACGGTCGTAAAGACCCTGGCGCCCATGGCTTTGGCCACCTGAATCGCCACATGACCGACACCGCCCGCGCCGCCGTGAATCAGAATGCTTTCGCCTACGCGCAGCACGGCGCGAACGGTCAGCGCTTCCCAAACCGTACCGCCGACCAGACTCAGACTGGCCGCTTCGAGGTGGCTCAGTGACGCAGGCTTTCTGGCGATGATGCTTTCGGCTGCGACGTGGTACTCGGCATAACTGCCCTGCCCGTCGAATATCTGCGGGGTGTACCAGACTTCGTCGCCCGGCGCGAAAGCGCTGACGCCCGGGCCGACGGCTTCAACCACGCCCGACACGTCGTGACCGGTAATGGCCGGCAGCGGCACCAGATCGGGATAGTCACCGCGCCGAACCTGATAATCCAGCGGATTGATGGAAGTAGCGTGCACTCGGACCAGCACTTGACCCGCTTGCGGAACCGGTTTTGGAACGTCGCTGAGTTCGAACGAATCAGGACCGCCGAAGGATTTCAAAATCATCGCTTTCATGGCAAAACCTCGTATCGATAAAGAGGGATATCGAGAATTCTCGATATCCTAAAGTAAAAAAATTTACAGCTCTTTCCCTATGATCTCTGCAAGCGCGCTGATAGCAGCCTCATTGCGTTTGTAGTAGGTCCATTGACCGATGCGTCGCACTTCAACCAGCCCCACCCGCAGCAACGTGGCCAGGTAACTCGACACCGTCGACTGCGACAAGCCGATACCTTCCTGGATGCTGCTGACGCAGACACCCTCGACGAGAACGTCACCCTCATCCTGCGGGGGGAAGTTCTTGACGGGATCCTTCAGGCCTTCAAGGATCTTGAGGCGCGTCGGGTTCGAGAGGGCTTTGAAGATTTCGATCAGTTCCATGCGCCGAGGATATCGAGATTTTGCGATATGTCAATGCGCGATATTAATCTGATCGGCAGTCGGCGACAGGCGGCAACGGGATCCGATTTGCCACCCTGCCGTGCGGCTCAGCCTTGGGGCGCATCCAGCAACACCCACAACCGCACGATTTTCCCCGCTTTGATTTCTGCCACGTCGACGCCACTGACGACTACCGGCCCAGCGCTCGGGCCCGCATGCCAGCGCAGGTAACCCAAGCCATGATGCCCAACCGCCGGCCCCTCGGGAACAAAAGCGAAGTCCACCCCGAACTGATCCAGCAACGCACCGGCCACCTCTGAAATCGCCGCTCGCCCGGTGACGATGCCAGTCGGTTCGTACATCGTCGGTGTGCCTGCAAAAAGCTCATGCACCGCCGCAATGCGCTTCTGTGCATCGCGCTCGTTGAACACGCGCTGCAGGTTGGCCCGCAGCAAGGCGTCGTAGTTTTCCACCTCATTGATATTTCGCGAATCTGAGCCAGACATTTTTGAATCCTCGATTGGTATGTGAAGCCCGGTTGCCCGGGCTCAGCGGTCAACCATGTTTGACCAGGTTCAAGGCTGGCAGCGGTCCGCCCGGAAACTGCGCAAGCATTCCCTGCTGCACACCGCCCAGGTCGATGCCGTAAAAACCCAGTTGAGTAATCAGCTCTGCAACTTTGGTTTTGCTCGCGGCATCTTCACCGGAATAAAACAGCACCCGCTTGCCGCCCTCGGCGGAGGGATCGCTCAGCAGAGCCGCGAGCAAATGGTTGAAGGCCTTGACCACGTGCGCACCGGGCAGCATCTGCGCCACCACTTGCGAAGACGGCTGGCCGCCCAGATCGAACGGTTTGAACAGTGGCGCCTCGATCGGGTTGTTGGCGTCGATCACGATACGTCCATCCCAAGGCCCGAGATCGCGTACCGCGTCGGGGATCTTCGACCAGTTCACCGCCAGAAAAACAATGTCCGCCTGACTGGCTTGCTGAGCGGTCACCGCTTGTGCGAGTGGACCCAATTCGTCGACCAAACCGGCAAGGCTCTGCGGCCCACGGCTGTTGGCCAGGCTGACCGGCAGGCCTGCGTTGACGAGCAACCGAGCGATGGCGGTGCCGATGGAGCCTGTACCAATGATGCTGATAGTCATGATGCTCTCCTTACGCTGTGAAGCCGCCGTCGACGATTAATTCTGCACCGGTGACAAACCCGGCGTCCGCACTGGCCAGGTACGCCACCGCACTGGCGACATCCTTGCCCTCTCCGTACCGCCCCATGGCGATGTTCGGGCGTAGGAAGTCCGCAATAGGCCCGTCGGCCGGGTTCATGTCGCTGTCGGTCGGGCCGGGATGGACGGTGTTCACAGTGATGCCGCGCGGCCCCAGATCGCGCACCAGTCCACGACTGAAACCGGTCAGCGCACCTTTGCTCAGGGTGTAGACGGAGGCGGTAGCGAACGCCGCGTATTGCACCATCGAGCTGCCGATGTGAATGATGCGGCCGCCCTGCCCCATGTGTTTGAGCGCTTGCTGAGTGGCGACGAAGACGCCGGTCACGTTCACCGCAAGGATGCGTTGAAAGTCCTCGAAGGCGATGTCCTCCGGGGCGCCAAGCAGGCTGATACCAGCGTTGTTGACCAGAATGTCGATCTTGCCAAAACGCTGTGCAACCTCGGCAATCGCTGCACGTACAGCCTCGGGATTGCCCGCATCGGCCGCCAGCGCCACAGCCAGGCCGCCCGCCGCAACGATTTCCTGCACGACCGCTTCGGCGCGATCTGGCGATGCGTTGTAGGTGATAGCGACGGTGGCGCCATCTGCCGCGAGCCGCTTGGCGATTGCTGCGCCGATGCTGCGTGAGCCTCCGGTCACGATGGCGATTTTGCCGGTCAGTGGAAGCGTAGAAGTGTTCATGGTCGAGCCTCTGGGTGGTTGGAGTTGATGAGGCTATGAGACGCCTTTTGATCTTCCACCAGTAGTGGAAGCCTACTAGAATCACTTTCAATCATTCGTTGAAGGTGCGCAGATGGAAACCTTAGGCAATTTGCTCTCATTCGTGCGCAGCGCCGAGGCGGGAAGCTTCTCTGCCGCCGCGCGGCGCCTGGGCCTGACTCCCGCGGCGGTCAGTCGCAATGTCGCGCAACTGGAGGCCAACCTCGGCGTACGCTTGTTTCAGCGCAGCACGCGCAAACTCACGCTGACCGAAGCGGGAGAACGCTTTCTGGCCAACGTCGGTTCGGGACTGGAAAGTGTTCAAGCGGCGATTGCCGACGTGGCCGGCAATGCCGGAGAGCCTTCAGGGCTTTTGCGTCTGAGCGCAGCACCCGGTTTCGCCAGGGATTTTCTGTTGCCGCTGATGCCCGAGTTTCTCAAGCAATACCCCGCCGTGACCCCTGAATGGCACGTCGACAATCGCCAGGTCGATCTCATCGCGGACGGGTTTGATGCGGCTATCGGCGGCGGCATCGAACTCGCGCAAGGTGTCGTGGCCAGGGCCATCGCGCCGGCGCATCTGATTCTGGTGGCATCGAGGGAATACCTCTCGGCACACCAGCGCATCCGGCACATCGAAGAGCTGGCGACGCTGAATCATCTGGCCATGCGCTCGGTGCAGACCGGCAAGGTGCGCAGTTGGATGCTGCAAGGCCCCGACGGGCAACGGGCACCGCTGGAGTTGGCGCCGCGCCTTTTGGTCAACGATCCGCAAGCACTGTGTCAGTGCGCGCGCTTGGGATTGGGGGTTGCGCTGTTGGCGGTTCCGGACGTGCTGCCTTATCTGCAGGACGGCACGCTGGAGCGGGTTTTGCCGGGTTGGCATGTCGATGCGGGGCAGATTTATTTGTACTTTTCCAGCCAGAAACTGTTACCGGCCAAAACCCGGGCTTTTGTTGATTTTCTGGTCGGTCAGGCTCGGGAGGATGGTTGGGCCGCTCTCCTCGATGCTCGGGCTTAAAAGCAAGTTATACGACCTCTGAAACTCAACCAGCATCACGCCTACGCGGTCTTTCAAGCCTTTCTAGCTTGCCGCGTCTGCTCGATTACGGTACAAATCTGGCAGTTGTACGACAACATAATAAAAACCTGAGCCACCCCGAGTGGCTATCATTTTTGAGATCTGCCATGTCCCGTCCTGAGTTTGCGCCAACCGTCCCCCCGCCCTTCCCTCGATATCTCGCCGTGATCATTCTGTTGTGCATGGGCTGTGCGTTCGCCGGCAACCACGTCGCGGCACGGGTCGCTTTTGATGATGGCGCGGGCGTGTTGCTGGCGATTCTGATGCGCTCGGGCGGGACCTTGCTGGTGCTGGCCATTCTCGTCCTGTGGCAGCGGCAAAGTCTGCGCCTGCCGACAGGCGCATGGCGTTGGCAACTGTTGTTGGGCCTGCTGATTACTGCGCAGAGCCTGTGTCTGTACTCCGCTGTCGCGCGGGTCCCGGTCGCTTTGGCGCTGCTGGTGGCCAACGTGTTTCCGATCCTGCTCGCCTTGCTGACCTGGGCGCTGGGCGGCCCACGACCAAGCGCGCGCACCGCGATGTTGATGGGCTTGATTCTCGTCGGGCTGGTGTTCGTGCTGGACGTTCCCGGACGTCTGTCAGACAGCGCGAGCGTCGGCCCGGAATGGCTACTGGGCGTCGCACTCGCCTTCTGCGCCGCCAGCGTCTTCGCCTGCGCGCTGTGGATCACCGACCACAAACTGTCGCAGGTGCGCGGCTCGGTGCGCAGCCTGCTGACCATCTTCATCGTCTTCAGCAGCGTCAACCTGGCCGGCCTGACCGGCGCCCTCCCCGGCGGACTCAACCTCCCCGCCACTTCAACCGGCTGGCTGGCCCTTGCCACGCTTGTCGTGCTCTATGGGACCGGCTTCATTGTGTTGTTCATTTCCGTGCCCCGACTGGACATGCCACGCAACGCCCCGGTGATGAATATCGAACCACTGGCGACGTTGTTGATGGGCTGGATTGTGCTGGATCAAATGCTCAGCAGAGGGCAGATCGTGGGGGGAGTGATTGTGGTGAGCGGGATTGTTTTGCTGACGTATCGGAAGGCTGCGGTGAAGGTTGGGGTGAAGGCTGAGGTTTGAGGGGGTGTGGTGGCGGGACTCCTGGTTGGCGAGTCCTGCTTATCGCCCCCGGCTCGATACCGAATCAGCAGAATTGCAGGCTCTCGAGGTCTACCTGGGCATAGCTTCCTATTTCACCCCTGTAGAGATAAATCACAGTTACCTCCAGCTCCGTTCGTAAGAATTCCGCCAGCGTTCTGAGTCTGGTGTTTGTGGTCATGGCAGGGCGTACAACCGTCGCGCTACCGGGTTGGTCATCGTAAGTTCTGACGAGAAACTGATCGACACCATCCAGAATCAGGTAATTGAACCCTCGATACTCATAGCCTGCGTCGTAGTCGACATCATCGAAACGGTCGGCCTTTTCTATTCTCAAGACGCCGCCCCGCTAATTCGACTCAGCGAAATTGAAACGGTCTGGCGCCTGAAAAGTAGATGGCGCTTCATTAGCGTCATTTACCAACTACCGTACGGGATGCCGAACTTATCAATGTAACGCTTGGCCTTCTCACTCACGGGATAGGCATACTGACCACCGTTCTTGCCCAACTCCGGCCCCAGCGGTTCCAACTCTGCTTGGGTGCGGGCTACTTTGATCGGGCGTCGACACTGATCTCTGACCCAGACTTGGACTATGCCACCTGGTGCGAGTCCCAAATACACAGAAGCCATGAAGCGCGCCGTCCTGTCGGGAGTTTCGGCGCAGCGCTGATGGGTAGATGTCACCATCACTCGCCTGGCTTCCTCAGGAAAATCCACCCAAGCCCGGTAGGTTTTTTGTTCCGGTATAGATTGCCAGCGTACGAAAATTCGCTTGGGCAGATCTGCGCCTATAACCGGTTTCCCCGTACCTCCCACACCTACCCAGCCGCGCGCGGATTCTTTGTCGTCATTTGGTTCAGCGCCGCTGGCGTTTCCTCCCCCGGCTCGCAGAAACGTTCGACCGTTGATGTCTTCCACTGAGCTGTCTTCGACCCAAACGTTCATGAAATTGGGCTTGATAAACGCCAGTTCCCACCAAGGATATTTGGGATCGTTTTCACCTGAATTGGAGCCTGTCGCGTGACAGCCGGTAAAGGCCAAAACGCCCAGTAGAGCCAAGAACATTCTCATTACCAAAGCTTCCAGTCAGCTACATGAGGATGCTGCATGCGAATGCCATCTTCCGTTGGTGAATTGATATAAACGGCTTTCAGGCCGCTGCCGTCCCGCCTTCCTTGCGGGTGATTCCAGTTGGCAGATGTGTGGATGTATTTCAATTGCAGCAATTTCTCCTCTTCAGCTGTGGTGCTGAAGTCACCGGCGATGAATCTTTCACAAAGCGGTTGCAGCTCTTGAGGAACGGCATACTCGGGTCGTTCGGGAATATCGTGGAGAGGAACACCTTTTTCTTTGGCCAATTGATACATGACTCTCAAATAAACCCTTGAGAGTTTGCCACTGACCGGGCGTTTGAGCTGAAGCCCAGCGTATACACGTTTGCGTTTAGGCCCGAAACGATCTTGCGGATCGGGCGGCAAAGCAAGCGCGGGGGGGGTTACGATTTCCAACAGATCGGCAGGCCATCCTTTGGCGACCCATTGTTTTTTTACCATCGCGGCGTCCTGATAGATCGAAGTTGATTGAACGTCAGTGTTGCTCCATACATCAAGTCTCTGCATAGGGCTGACCAATACGCATTCCTCGACTTCGTCGAGATAGCTACCACCGATATCCGAATGCACACCCGGAAAAACATATTCGGGATAATCGGGATTGACATTGCTGAGGGCGAAATTGGCACGACATTCATCGCGCGCCACCAAGTGGACAACATCCTTGAAGAAGCGAGGGTCGAGATACAGTTTAATGCCCGGAGCAATGGGGCTATGCACTCTACCGAAATTAGTGAAACCGGCAATTGACGGCACGGTGTCGAATAGACCGATGAAGCCCATCCGGATACTGCTGCCGTATTGATCGAGAAAGGTGCGGCTGAAATTATGAGCGTAAGTGCTAAGCAGATCCCTTAACGGCCCCTGCTTGCCTCGTACAATTTCATTGCAGAAATGACGTGCCGCCGCTGCACCTCGACTGAATCCAAAGGTGTCAAAAGTTAGCGAGGCAATTTCACTGTTCGGATTTTCTTGAATGGCGTCTTCAACAACCTGTTTGATGAACGTAAACGAAGTCTGCACCCTACCGGCGACTCCCGTCTCTCCACGTCCCGTGCCTTGACCGACGATACTGTCTTTCTCGTTGGATTGAGTACCGATGCCTTCGATGTATAAGGGGCGTGACACCTGTTTTATAGGCCCTCTCCATCAGCAATCGGAGCCTCGTAATACAGATCGGCAAGTTTTTTGATATTCGTCGCGCCAGAGCCATAACTGCTATCCGGATCTCGCATATAGGGCTGACAACTGGGAGGAATATCCTCAGGCGCAATCGGATGCTGAGCACCGCACAACAACCCCGCAGCAGAGTTGTTCGCATTGTTGCCTGTGCCATCAAAGAAAACCCCGATCCTCAACGCAATGCCTATTTTCTCAGGCTCGCGCGCGGGCTCTTTCCCGTGTTTCTCATATTCGGCCCAATGCTGGGCGTGTAGGTCGACGGGTTTGGCTTGTTCGTAGCGGTAGTTTTTCGGCGGGTTTGGAACGTAACCACTCAATCCTTGATTCCTTGTTCTGATCCTTGAAGAACGGCCCGAAGGGTGACAGTCGAGCCCGGGTGGTGCAAGCCGTGGCCGTGTGCCAGCCATGGCGCGCCCGGGGATAGCGACGAGGTTTTGCGCTCGTCGCATTGCGGGTCATTTGGCTATTTCGACTTTATCCAAAGCCTGATTTACCGCGATCTCGCCAAGCATGACGACCTGAGCGATGCCTAGCAGGGTTTTGCGGCGCGGGTTGTCGAGCAGCGCGGCGAAGTCGTAGAGCATGGTGGTGGCCGAGCCGAGGGATTCGCTGGCATTGGCCAGCAGGGACTCGGTGTCGTATTTCGGGTTGGCGAGGAACATCTGTTCCGGGGTGTTGGTGCTGGCCAGGATGTCTGCCGGGCCGAGGTAGTGATCGAGGGCGCGTTCGGCGGCTTCGTGAAGCTTTTTCGAGGCGCTGGATTCGTAGGGCGATGCGGGGTCGGTGGTTGGGGGATTGGGTGTGACTTTGAACATGGTGAAACTCCTGATTATTCGTCTGGAGCTACCAACATCACTTGCAGATGATGGGTGGCAGCTGTGTGCGGGTCTGCAAGACCGGGAAATCAGGAACCCGGCAGACCCGAAGGTCTCCCGCACAAAGCCGCCGTTGAGCGGACACGAACAAGTGTCCTTTGGCAGGGCTATGCGACTGATTCCGACGGGCTTGCAGACCCGATCACTGATGAGCAGTGACAGGAATCAAGTTACGGAGGGAACGGCAGACGCACAAGCCGGCGGATTCTGGCGTAGTCGTAGGGAATGGCGCAAGGCGTTGTAGCCGTTTGCTTAAGGCTGGAGTTACTGTTTAAACGGGCTGAGGGTTTTCTGTTTATGTGGCTGTGAATGGGCTGGCGTCATCGCGAGCAGGCTCGCTCCTTGGTATTGGGACGTTGATTAACCAACACGAGCCTCACACCACCCGCCGCGAATCCCGCCGTACCGCCTGCGGCGGCACGCCAAAGCCGCGCATGAACACCTCGCGCATGTGCCGGCGGTCACGAAACCCGGTTTCCCTGGCGACTACATCCAGACTGTGACTGCTCTGCTCGATCAGCAAACGCGCCGCTTCCAGGCGCAGGCTCTCTATCGCCTTGGCTGGTGACTGGCCGGTTTCGGCGGTGAACACGCGGGTGAATTGCCGCGGACTCAGGTGCACCACTTCGGCCAGTTCTTCGACGCTCAGCGGGCGATTGAGGTGCTTGCGCGCGTAATCCAGCGCACTCTGAATGCGATCGGATTTGGGCGACAGCGAGAGCAGTTCCGAATGCTGCGACTGGCCTCCGGACCTACGCTGATGCATCACCAGTCGATGGGCGACCGAGCGGGCGATTTCGCTGCCCAGATCCTTCTCGACCATACCCAGCGCCATGTCGACACCAGCGGTCATGCCCGCCGATGTCCACACCGGACCGTCGATGATGAAGATGCGGTCGTCCTCGACATTCACCGACGGATGCATCCTGCGCAGCGCCGGGGCGAACGTCCAGTGCGTGGTCACGCGGCGATTATCCAGTACACCGGCCTGCGCCAGTACGAACGAGCCGGTGCAGATGCCGGCCACGCGGCGTGCGCCGTCGGCGAGCCCGCGCACGCTGTGCAGCACGTCAGCATCGGGCGGCGTCAGCGGTGTCAGCGTTCCCGCCACCAGCCAACTGTCGGCCAGCCCGGCCGTCGTCAATGGCAACGTATCAACGTGCAGGCCCAGCGACGAGCTGACGATGCCGCCGGCCTGGGAAAAGTTCTGCACCTTGTACACGGCTTTGCCGGTGACGATGTTGGCGAACTCGAACACCGACTGGGTCGCCAGCGCCATGACCTGAAAACCTTCCGTGAGCAGATAGCCGACTCGATGCATGGTCGCGCTCCGTTGTTGAATGTCCTGAAACACTACCACATACGTCATTCAGGTCGGAGCAGGTTTTCTCCATCATGGCTTGCATACCAATCAATCCACTCGCGGGACGCAGCTCATGAAACTTGAAGCCAACACGATCTTCATCACCGGCGGCACTTCCGGCATCGGCCGCGCACTGGCCGAGGCCCTGCATCAGCGCGGCAACAAGGTCATCATCGCTGGTCGTCGCCAGACCCTGCTGGCAGAGATTGCCCAAGCGAATCCGGGCATCGACACCGTGCAGCTGGACATCAACGATGCGCAGCAGATCAAGGACGTCGCCGCCGAAGTCATCCGCCGCCATCCGTCGTTGAACGTAATCATCAACAACGCCGGGATCATGCCCTTCGACAACGCGGGTTCCGGCGACTTCAACGATGAACAGGCCGTCGGTCTGTTGCAGACCAACCTGCTCGGCCCAGTGCGCGTCAGCGCGGCGTTCGTCGAACACCTCAAGCGCCAGCCCGAGGCCTACATCATCAACAACAGCTCGGTGCTGGCCTACCTGCCGCTGGCGACCACGGCGCTATATTCGGCGACCAAAGCGGCGATCCATTCCTACTCGCTGTCGCAGCGTTTCATGCTGCGCGACACCAGCGTCAAGGTCCTGGAAATCGCGCCGCCTTGGGTTGATACCGACCTGATTCACAAGAGCGGCGACGAGCGCGCCATGCCGCTGGGCGAGTTTATCGAGGAAACCCTGATCAAGCTGGAAACCGCCACTACCGAAGTGCTGGTTGACCGAGTCTTGCCGCTGCGAGCCAACCAGGGCGCGAACGAGCATGGGTTGATCGAGCAGTTCAATCTGTCGCTGCTGGAAAATCCTATTCCGGTGGCCTGAACTCACCGACAGAAACACCCGGGCTCAATGCCCGGGTAGCCTGGCTGTTGATCATGTTCATTCACAACGCGGCAAGCCAAACACCACCCGCGCCCCGCTCGGCTCATTGCGCTCGGCCCACAATTTGCCGCCGTGTCCTTCAATGATCGTGCGGCAAATCGACAGGCCCATGCCCAGCCCGGTGGATTTGGTCGTGTAGAACGCCGTGAACACTTGCTCCGCCCGCTCGCAGGCAAAGCCCGGCCCTGAATCGCTGACACTGATGTGCACGTTATCACCCAGCGCCTCACTGCGAATCAGCAGACGTCGCTGCCCCTCTGCCATGATCGTCATGGCTTCGAGGCTGTTGATGATCAGGTTAAGCAGCACCTGTTGCAGTTCGACCCGGTCCGCCACTACGAAAGGCAAATCTGCCGCCAGCTCAACGCTGACTTCGGCGCCGTGCTTGAGCGCTTCGCCACGGCTGAAACCGACCATTTCTTCAATCAGCAGATTGAGGCTGACAGGCTGACGCTGCGGTGGCGTTTTGTGAATCAGCGCGCGGATGCGCCCGAGTACGTCGGCGGCGCGGTTGCCGTCGAGAATGATATGCCGCAGGCCCTGCTCGACTTCGTTGATATTTGGTGGCTTTGCACCGAGCCAGCGCAACGCGGCATTGGCATGGGTCACCGTGGCGGCGATCGGCTGATTGACTTCGTGGGCAATCGATGCGGCCAACTGGCCCATGGTTGCCACACGATTGGCGTGGGCCAGTTCCGTTTGCACCTGACGATAACGACGCTCGCCTTCGCGCACTTGCTCTTCAGCCAGCTTGCGTTCGCTGATATCCAGCACAAAGGCCAGGCCCTGTTGCTGACTCGCTTCGAAGGCGGCCAGACCGACAATCACCGGCAGCCGACTGCCGTCCTTGCGGATGTACTCCTTTTCGAACGGCTGGGCCCGGCCGGTGTGGATCGCCGTTGCCAGTGCAATATCGCTGTTAGCGCGCATCGCCGGCGGGGTCATGTCACGCCAATGGACATTGCCCGAAAGCAACTCATCACGGGTGTAACCGACCATGCGCAGGAACGCGTCGTTGGCCTCGATGATTTCCCCTTCCACGCCCCAGACGATGATGCCGATGATGTTGGCGTCGACCAGCCGACGGATCTTCGCTTCTCGCTCGGCGAGGTCGCGGTACAGGCGCGCGTTGTCCAGCGAGATCGCTGCCTGCGACGCCACCAGGCGCAACACGGCGAGACGCGTCGGGCTGAACACCCCGGCGGACAGGTTGTTTTCCAGATACAGCGCCCCGGCGACCCGCGCCTGATTCATCAATGCCAGGCAAAGGATCGAGCGCGCGCCTCGTTGCTGAACGTATGGATCAGCGGCGAACAGCGGATCGGCAACCGCGTCGTCCAGGCACAGGTTTTCGCCGGTGCGCAGCGTCTGGTAGAGCACCGACTCTGCCAGCGCCACCGTGTGCAGCGGCGCGTTGCACAACTGCGTGGCACCGTCGCCGATACGGGTTCGCGCAGCGACATAGGGAACGTCGGCGTTCAACAAAATAAGCAGGCCATGCTCGGCCCCGGCCTGTTCGATCGCGGTGCGCATCACCGTTTCGATCAAACGGTCCAGGACGATCTCGCCGGAGACTGCTTGAGAGACCTTGAGCACCGTTGCCAGGTCGAGATGTTCAACTGGCGTAATGAGCGTGGTGACCGGATTCGGTTGCGCCTCTTCGGCACGCAGAAAACGATGACGTCGCTCCAGCTCCCGCACCTTGCCAGCAGCCCCCCAACGCAGATAGGCATAACGTGCGTCGCGCAGGTAGACGCGGGATATCCTGGCCAGACCGCGAGCGCTGTAGAACCGTGCGGCCAGTTCGTTGGCCAGCGCTTGGATATGGAGCAAACCATTGTCCTGAGCCAATTGAATGGCTTGCTCGTACTGCAATTCGGCTTCGAGCAACTGCCCGGTGACGCGCGCCATTTCCGCGCCGACCAGCGCCACCTGACTGGCGAAGGTCTCTGCACACAAGCGCGCCCACGTCTGCAACTGTTCATGATGTTGACCCAGACGCTGCAAAGCACCGGCGTCAGTTTCGCCGTGGGCCGCCAAGGTCAAAGCCGCGTAGAAATGGTATTCGGCCTCCTCGAAAAACGCCGAAACCACCCACAAAAGTCCCTGCGCCTGGGCCGCGCACTCAGCGGCCGCCGCGTAATCCCCGGCCAGATAGCGCGCCTGCAACTTGCGTACCCAGTACTTGCCGCGCGCCAGCGCCAGATCCGCCGAACCGGCCAGATGCGCTTCGACAGCTGTTTCATCGAACCCCTCATCGTCGAAACAGCCGAACGTCGGCGTCTGCCCGCGCAGCATGCGGATCAGCGTCAACTGGCAGCGCATGAAATCCGCCACCAGACCGAAACCGACCTTTTGTGCATAGACCAGCCCTGATTCCGCTTGCGCCTGCACCTCGGCCAGCGGCTCGCCGATAAACAACAGATCGGAAATCAGGCTGTTTCCAGCGAACGCTGCATACGGCAGATCGCCGCTGCGATGGGCCGCGTTGAGCGCACGGCGCAACAGTTCGCGGCACTCGCGCACTGGCCGCATCCAGCGCACCACGAAGATCGAGAAGCACAACCAAGTGCTCGCTTCATAACGCGTGAGCCCGCGCCGATCAACCAGATCGCAGCCCAGACGGCCAAATCGATAACCAGCGGCATAGTCGCCAAAACGCGGCCCCGACACTCGCCCGAAGTTGGCATAGAGCAGGCAGGAGGCGTCGCAGTTGCCATATTGCAGGCTCAGGCTGATCGCTTTGCAAATGGTCAGGCTGGCGAGGTTCAGATCCGACTGCACCGCCGGCGCGAAGAGTTTGCCCAGCGCATCGAGGGTGGCCCGCGCGGCAGGATCCTCCATCAGCGGCAAGTCGATCATCTGCTCGATACTGCGCCCGCGCAGCCTGGTCCAGACCTGCTGATATTCGTCGCGCACCTGAATATCGTCCGGACGCGCTGGCCAATCGATGCCGACCTGACGCAGAAAGGCCAGACACACCGTCACCGCCCGGTCACTGCGATCGAGCAGCAAGTAGACATCCATCTGCATGCACGCCACCGCCGCGCGCTCGACGGTGGTCACGGCGCGCTCGGCCAATGTCGCCAGGCGCGAGTCGGCAAGCTGCAGTTGGCCGGTGAGAAATTCGCACTCGGCACGGTTCAGCTCCAGAGCGAAACCCAGTTCATGCCGACTGTCATAACCCTGCTCGCCCAACAGTTCTGAGCCGGCGCCCAGATAGGTCAGTGCTGAGGTATAAGCGGTCGAGGCCTTCGCTCGCTGGCCGGCGAGCAGATTGAACTCGGCCAGCTGCTCGCGCTCGGCACGCAGGCTGATCAGATGCGCACCGCGATTGAGCTGGCCGACAATCTCGAAGATCGCCTCCTCGCGCCGCTCACCCTGGGTTTGCAGTGCCAGCAGCCGGCCGATGCGCAGGTGCATTTGCGCCCGTTCGGTTTCCGCGATCAGCGAATACGCCGCCTCATGGATGCGATCATGCACAAACCTGTAGGCACCGTCCTGACGCTCGACCAACTCCAGCCGCACCGCCGGCGACAATGCGGAGTGAACGTGAGGCACCGGCACATCAAGGACTGTGGCCAGCGTGTCGAGACGCGCGACGTTGCCCAGGCAGGCCAGTTGTTGCAGCGCCTGGCGGGTTTCCTGGGGCAGCCGCGCCAGTTTGCCGACCATCAAATCGACGACATTGTCGGTGTAGCCCTTGCCGTTGATCAGGTGCACATCCCACCGCCAGCGCTGGCGCGCAGGCTCGTATGTCAGCAGCTTCTCCTCGGCCAGGGCGTGCAGAAACTGGATGACGAAGAACGGATTGCCAGCGGTCTTGTCCAGTACCAGCCGCGCCAGCGCGACAATGCTCGCCGGCGGGCAGCGCAGTGACTCGCTGATCAGTTGTTCGATGTGCGCGCCAGCCAGTGGCGCCAGACGAATTTCGTCAATGTGTACGTCGGCGTGATGCAGGGTCTTGAGTGTGCGGCTGAGTGGGTGATCGCCATCTACCTCGTTGTCGCGATAAGCACCGACCAGCAGCAGATGAGGGGTCTCTGCGCGACTGAGCATATCTTCGAGCAGATCAAGGGTGGCCGCGTCGAGCCATTGCAGGTCGTCAAGGAACAGCGCCAACGGATGCTCGGCCTGAGCGAACACGCCGATAAAACGCTGCAAGACCTGAAGGAACCGCTGCTGCGCCTGTTGCGGCTCCAACTCAGGCACGGGCGGCGGCTCGCCGATGATCAGCTTGAGTTCGGGGATCAGATCGGTGATCAACCGCGCATTCGCTTCCAGTGCCCGCAACAGTGCTTCGCGCCAGCCCGCCAGTACGTCGGTGCGCTTGCCCAATAGCGTCCGCACCAGCCCCTGAAAGGCCTGAACCAGGGTCGAATAAGGCACGTCGCGCTGGTACTGGTCGAACTTGCCGGCGGCGAACAAGCCACGCGACGGCACCAGCACCTTGTGCAGTTCACTGACCACCGACGATTTGCCGATGCCGGAATAGCCGGATACCAGCACCAGTGTCGGCGCGCCTGTCTGCACCACATTGGCGAAGGCATCGATCAACGTTTGCACTTCGTGTTCGCGGCCGTAGAGTTTTTCCGGAATCAGCAAGCGCTCGCAGGCGCCCTGCTCGTTCAACGTGAACGTCTCGATCTGCCGCATACGGCGCCAGTCATCGAGGCAACGGCGCAAGTCATGCTCGACACCGGCTGCGCTCTGATAGCGTTCCTCGGCCGTTTTCGCCAGCAGTTTCATGACCAGTCGCGAGAACATCGGCGGCACCGTCGCCACCCGTTCACACACGGGCATTGGCAGCCGCGCGATATGGCAATGCACCCACTCCGTCGGGTCATTTGCACTGAACGGCAGCGAGCCGGTGAGCATCTGGTAAAGCGTCACGCCAAAGGCATACAGATCACTACGCGAATCGATCGAACGATTCATCCGCCCGGTTTGTTCCGGCGCCATGTAGGCCAGCGTCCCGGCGATAGATTCCGGTGGCGTGGGCGCTTGCCGCTCCCGTGGCAAGCGCGTGGCCAGGCCGAAGCCGGTCAGCCGCGCCTGCCCATCATGACAATGGACAAAAACATGCTGCGGTTTCAGGTCTTTGTGCACCAGACCACGCTGATGCATATGGCCCAGTGCCTTGGCGATGTTCGTGGCCAATTCCAGACAGGTTTCGATATCCAGCGGGGCGACCAGCAACCGCGACAACGGCTCGCCGCCCGGATCGTCGAACAGCAGACGAACTCGGGTGCCCGTACGCTCGAAAGCTGTCGGCTGCAACGCCCAGGCAGGATTGAGGTCGTCCCTGAGGCTGTATTCATGCGCCAGACGCTCCAGGGTGCTCGGCAATGGCTGGCCCATCGCCGGACGCACCGCCAGTAGGCTGCCATCATTCGAACCGCGCTCACGGGACAGCACCCGCTCGCCGTCGTCCCACAAAATCTGTTTTCTGCTGGCCATCTGCGTCAACACTGCTCAGGTTTTTTGCCGCACGGTGAGTTGCACGTCGCCAGCGCTCAGGGGTTGCGCTGGACAGGCTCGATGCCCAGCGCTTCTGCGATACGCACCAGATCGGCCACTGAACGTGCGGCCATTTTGCGCATGACCTGGCCACGGTGGACCTTGACCGTGACCTCGCTGAGGTTGAGCTGTCCGGCAATCTGTTTGTTCATCAGCCCGGCAATGACGAAGCCGAGCACTTCGCGCTCACGTGCGGTCAGGGTTTGGTAAGCCCGACACAAAACGGCGCCGGAGTGTTCGGCTGCCAGCCGCGCACGGTCGCGAGCCAACGCACTGGCCACGGCGTCGAGCATGTCCTGATCACGGAACGGCTTGGCCAGAAAATCCACCGCGCCGGCCTTCATCGCCTTGACGCTCATGGCGATGTCGCCGTGGCCGGTCATGAACACCACGGGGATGCGCAAGCCGTTTTTTTCCATCTGTTCCTGAAACGTCAGGCCACTTTCGCCGCGCAGGCGCACGTCGAGCACCAGGCAACCGGGTACCTCACGTTGCGCTTGCGCGAGAAAATCTCCGGCGCTGTCGAAGGTTTGCACCTGGAGGCCGATCGAGCGCAGCAAGCTGTCGAGCGCCTGGCGCATTGAGGCATCGTCATCGACCACGTACACCACTGGCTCGCCGAGCACGCCGGGACTTTGCGCAGGGCTGGAATGCGACCACAAGGTCATTGTGTCTCCTCGGCGAGATCGCAGCACGCGTTGGGCTGGTCAATAAATCTAGTTCAGGATGGCCACCGCATCCAGACACCTGCCGGACGGTCAGCAATCAGGCTAACAGTCAGCGCCATTGCCGGCCGGCCAGAAACCCCTGAAAATCGGCCAGGCTGAGGCAGTCCGCCGCCAGCGCTGCAAACAGGCAGGCCCGCGATGTCCACTCATCCCGCTTTTACAACGGCTCCGCGCGACGTGGTGTTCATCGCCTACCCACGCCTGAGCCTGCTCGATCTCAGCGGTGCGCAAACCGTGTTCTGGGCCGCGAGCAAAGCCATGGCCGAGCGCGGGCAGTCTGGATATCAACTGCACACCGCCAGCCTCAACGGTGGCTTGATCCAGACCGTCGAAGGGCTGTCCATCGACACCCAAGCGTTAACCACGCTCGACACCGCCGCGCTGGACACGCTGGTCGTGCCCGGCGCCCCTGACATCTGCCAGACCCTTGAGAAGCACCGCGAACTGAGCGACTGGCTGCAGGACCATGCTCACCTCGCCCGCCGCGTGGTCTCGGTGTGCAGTGGCGCGTTTCTGCTGGCTCAGGCCGGATTGCTCGACGCCCGCCGCGCTGCCACTCACTGGGCGATGTGCGACGCTTTGCGCGATCGCTTTCCAGCGGTCGAGGTAGATGCCGACGCGATCTTCATTCAGCAAGGCAAGGTCTGGACCTCGGCCGGAGTCACCGCCGGGATCGATCTGGCGCTGGCGCTGGTCGAGGCCGATTGCGGCCGTGAAGTGACGTTGCAAGTCGCGCGGGAATTGGTGGTGTACATCAAACGCCCCGGCGGCCAGGCGCAATACAGCACGCTGCTGCAATCGCAGGCGCAGGACGCTGCAATGTTCGATGATCTGCACCTTTGGCTCATGGAGCGCCTCGGCGATCCGAATCTGACGGTGGAGCGCCTCGCCGAGCAAGCCGCAATGAGCCTGCGCAACTTCACGCGGGTCTATAAAGCGCGCACCGGGCGCACACCGTCGAAAGCGCTCGAGCTGTTCCGACTCGAAGCGGCCAAACGCCTACTGGAAAACTCCCCGCACAAAATCGAACGAATCGCCCGCATCTGCGGCTTCAACGATGAAGAACGCCTGCGCGCCTGCTTCCAGCGCCACCTGTCGATCTCCCCGCGCGACTACCGCAGTCGCTTCAGCCGCGATGGCTGAACCGCTATACCTACGTATAGTTTTGCCCGCTGGCCATCAGCGTATGGTGCAAGAACGACAGGAGTCACCAGCTCGGCCGCCCGGCCCGGGAGCGTTATGCACAAGACGCATGTCATTGCGGTAGTGGACGACGACGAGGCAATGCGCACATCGCTGAGCAGCCTGCTGCGGGCGTCGGGGTATCAGGTGTTCTGCTATGCGGCGCCGGCGGACTACCTTGACTCGGACGGGCCGGTGCAGACTGATTGTTTGATCTCCGATATTCAGATGCCGGGCATGGGTGGTTTGCAGATGCTGGATGCACTGCGGGCGCGAGGCTGGCGGATGCCGGTGATTTTTGTGTCGGCGGATCAGAGTGGTTTGCTTTGCGCCAAGTTTCGAGAAGCCGATGTCGTTGCCTGCCTGCGTAAACCCTTTGCGGCGGACGAGCTACTTGCCTGGGTTGAGTTTGCACCGCGTAAATCTGAAAACACTTGATAAGGCCCTCATCGCATTGAATTGCGTGTCGCCTGGATTTATCGCCCCCTATCGACTCGGTCGATCAGGCCGATTTCTGACAGAAGACAACACGGTCGGCTCCCTCTCCTCGAGGAGAGGGCTGGGAGCGAGGGGAAGCTCCAGAGATTACGGAGGTAGTTGAGCTACCCCATTTCCTTAAGCGCTGACTTGATCACACGGAAATGAGATGCGCCTCAGAATCTAGAATCAAAGCGCCACTAACTGCCACTGCAAACTCCGCCTGTCACCCTCCACCCCGTTCAAAAAGGACCAGAACAAGGAACCAAGGATTGAGCGGCTACGTCCCCAACCCACCCAAGGGTTACCGCAACACCGGCGTCGAACCTGTCGACCTAAACGCCCAACACTGGGCGCAATACAAAGAACTCCCGCCAGCGCCAGACGCGAAACCCGGCCTCAAGGGTTGCGTCTTCGCCAAAAGCTGCAACCTGCCCGACGGCGAAATCAACCACAGCAACCCGACAGGGTTCGTCCCCGTTGAAAAACTGGCGGACTACGGGCTATGGGCCGTTTTGGCCACTGGCGCAGCGATTACCGCCGAAGGCACGTCCCTCCAGTTTGTCGGCGGCTCCGCAACCGGTAGTGCCGTTGCCCATCGGCTGGGTGGCTCACTCGCGCTAGGCCTACTCGACGGTGCAGGCGCCATGGCAGCAGGCGCGGCCGTGGGCACGGTGGCGCTATTGATGCCCAACACCAGCATCGCCCCGGACAGTGCCTTCTATAAGGACGAGCAATACGCCACGCTTGAAACCGGCCGAACGCGTGTTCGTGTCAACGTAAAAACGTTGCCGGACGGCTCCGTCAACGCCTACGGCTTTTACACCGGCGGCAAGAAGGACTGGGAAAATGTACCGGTCATCAAAGCGCAGAAAGACGGCGAAAAATTCATCGCCGACATCGGCGACGGCATCGGTCTGACCTGGACACCCGGAGCAAGCTCCGATGGAGTGCTGGGGATCCCAGCGCTGGAAGGTGCCCCTCAGCTACCTCCCGTCTGGGTCTATCCGCCGACACCTCAGTCGGACACGCTGCTGGCCAACCCCGCGCACCCACCTGAGTTCCAGGATGCGATCATCTGGTTCCCGGAGGATGCGGGGATTGAGCCCATCTACATCGTGCTCAGCACGCAGCTAGAGAAGAATAAGCAAAAGGGCAAAGCGTTCGAAGAAGCGTCTTTTGACGAATTCAGTAAGATCAAACCTGAAGCCGCTCGTGAGGTCACCGTCAAAACCGACAGCGGTGTACGCACGCGCATTGATATGATGGGCCGCGATGCGGACGGCAACATCTCCTGCGTCGAATGCAAATCTTCTGAAACAGCGCCACTGACGCGCAACCAGAAACTGGGCTTTCCAGAAATAGAAAAGACCGGCGCAACCGTCGTCGGCAAAGGTAAACCCGGCTTCACCGGAGGCACCCGAATCCCACCCACCAGAGTCGACATCATTCGACCTGACCCGACCCTCTGAGGGAGCAGACATGTCCATCACCGAAACAAAAGTCGTCGACATCATCGCAGTGCCCGAGTGGGAACCCGACAATGTCGTACTCGTCATCACTGATCACTTGGAATGGGGCGACAAAGCCCAACAGGGTGAACACCTGTTGTTGCTACAGGAGAAGATCAATACCTACATCGCCTTCATCGAGAGCGGCGAACTGCTGGAAAGCTATCCGCCAGCCAAGGGCAAGAATCCGAAAATTCGCATCAATGGTTTATATGAGCTACCTGAGCAAGGTGAAACCTTTGTCGACCGCGTGACCGAGGTACTCAAAGGCGTAGGCATCGGAATGGAATTTGTGCTTAAGGACGACTTTGCTGTTCGACACTAGGCGTGTGAGCTAGTAGAGCTAAAGCAAAGCAAAGGGCGGCAAGCCACAGAGCTGTAGCTCGGTTCCCTCAGAGGGATTGAACAAACCGGCTGGAGGCCAAGGATCCGCAGTGTCCTTAACAGACCCGAACATTATCGATATGTGGGGAATCCCCAAATCGGACAGTGGCGCCATCATCCTGGGCATCGCTGACCACCTAGGATGGGGCAATAAGACCCTACAAGCCGAGCACCTGCTCGCGCTACAACGGAAGATAAACGGCTACATCGCTTTCATCGAAAGCGGTGAGATCTATAACAAGATTCCCGCTGCACTCGGCAAGTCACTTGTAATCCGTGTTTACGGCAAGTACGAGGTTTCGGAGCAGGGGGAATTGTTCTTCGAGCGCGTGGCCGAGCTCCTGAGAAAAATGGGAATCGGTTTTGAGTTCGTTTTCAAAGCAGACTAAGCGCTATGTCATTTGTGATCCCAGTGTTGACAAGTAATTTTTTCACCTGCCAGCCGAGGCGTTTTTCTGCTGATCTACGGCCAACAGTGGAAGAGCCAAAAAGCCCGTCTACGACGCGACTTGCTTGAAACTCTCCGCCCCACGGCGCAACGGCCTTGAGATCGGCCTAAACAGATTCGGGTCTCCGATATTCTGAAAAGGTGAGATGAGCAGGCACGTACAGCGCATAAACACGACTTGGCAAGCACGTTTAAATTACACCGATTTCTCCTCCAAAAAGCCTACAACGCCTTGCGCCGCTGCCTACGGGTACTTCAGAATCCGCCGGCTTGTGCGTCTAGGCTGCGGGTCCTATCGTTTGTCGGTCACTGAAATAGGTGATCGGGTTTGGTAGCCCGCAGTGTTAGATATACAGATCTGCCGTCGAGATTTCTGTCTCGGATTTGCGGTGGCCATGTATAGGGCGTCCTAGGACGCGCCGGATCCTAACACCCGGTCTACCAACCTGTGCATGGCCGCCACCCTTCGTTTGGTAGCGAAAGGGTGAAGCCTCCCTTAAATGTGTTAGGAGCTTCATCAATGTTCAAAGTAACCCCAAACCCGCCGGAAGCGGATTCAATCCCGTACGACCCTGCTCTGGAACCTCAGCGGATAAAAGATGCGGCTGCTCGCGCCATCAACTTTTACCTCGACCCTCAGACGCTCAAAACCACCATTCCCAAGCGCCAGCCAGGCAGGATCTTTCTCATTGACCCGACGGTGGATGAGGAAACGTTGCTCGTCGAAGCCTGTGAATCGCTGGCAGCCGCCAATGACATGGCCCGCGAAATCGGCGGCGTGATTGACCATCCACAGCGTCGATCGCTGCTGATGTTGCAGCAGGTGATCATGTTGAGTGAGCTCATCGTCAATCGCGTGCTCGACAGCCGACGCGTGTCGAACTAGCCGGCCATCGAGGCATGAGGGGGCGTGCTCCCCTCACTGCCAGCGGACGCGCCACAGCCGTGGCGCGTCGTCCTCATACCCAGACGCTCAAGCGGCGCTCATCGGAGTTTCAGCTGATGTCACAGACACCGTCCCATCCGCCGGTCACCGAATCGGTATCGCCTTATGAATCCTTCCATTCAAAAAAACTTCACGACGCCGCCGAGCGCGCGCTCGACCATTACCTCGCGCCGGCCAAGATCAACGCCACGCCCTACAGTCCCAACACGTTGTTTATGGTCAATCCTGAGTCCGACACAGAATCACTGTTGGTCAACGCTTGCGAATCCCTGGCTTCCGCCACGGTGATGCTCAGCGATTTCGCCGGAATGCTGGAGGGTTCACGACGCAATACCCTGTTGGGCATCGCGCAGGTGGTCATGCTAGGAGAATTGGCCGTCAACAAAGCGTTGGATAACGTAGTGCCCACAGACTGAACAACGGCATCGGCCGCGCAGGCGTGCTGGCACCTGCGCTGCGTCGCCCATTTCAGCGAGCCAGGTAGGCGCTGTCCAAGCTGACCAGAAAGCTGCGAATGTTGTTCTGCACCGCGCGGTTGATCGATTCCTTGATTCTCACCAGCTCCGAAAAAGGCATAACCCGAAAGGACTTCGCCGATCGCGGCGATGTTCGTTTCGAACAACACCTCGCCCGGTATTCCCACCTCGCCCCCCATACCTTCGTAT
>NZ_RCOA01000084.1:0-5044 GCF_004307585.1 Pseudomonas sp. Sample_20
CCATCAGCTCGCCGAGCGTGCCGTAGACTTTCTGGTGGCGCTTGACCCGGTTCAGGCCTTCGAACTGCGCGCTGACCACCACCGCCTTGTAGTGGGTCTGTGACCCGCGACTGTGCATGTGGCTTTCGTCCAGCACTTGCAGGTGCTCAGGCTGTAACAGAGCCAGCGTCGATTCGATGCGTTGTTGCATGGTCATCACGAACTCCGCTTACTTCTTCTTGGCTGGCGCCGCGGCCGGGGTCAGCTCTTTGGTCATGTCGTCGAGCAGCTTGTTGACCACTGGCACCGCGCTTTCCAGTTTGCCCTGGGTCATCTGCGCCGACTGCTGGGTCAGCTGCGGCATTTTTTCCAGGACTTTCTTGCCCAGTGGCGACTGGTAGAAGGCAACCAGATCCTTGAGCTCGGATTCGCTGAAGTTGCTGGTGTAGAGCTTGACCATGTCGGGCTTGAGCTTGTTCCAGCCGATGGCCTGGTCCAGTGCAGCGTTGGCCTTGGCCTGGTAGGTTTCGAGCACGGCTTTCTTCGACTCAGGCGCTTTGGTCTGTTCAAAGCGCTGGGCGAACATTTGCTGCACTTGCATGTACACCGGGGTACCCAGCTTGTCAGCGTGAGCCAGCGTCAGGAAAGCTTCGGCACTGGCGTTGTGGCTGGCGGTATCGGCAAGCACCTGGCCGCTGGCGCAAACCAGTGCAACCGCGGTACAGATGGCGCGAAGACGAGTCATCGAGTTTCCTTTAAGCAAAGCGAGGTCGAACCCCAAGGGCGACCATTCTGCGCCTAACAATCGCTGTGGCTCAACCCCCGGCCCTTGCCGCGCTTGATTGGCGGGGTTTTGCGGTCAACAATCGAGCCGATGGAACCACCCGGGCCGACGCCGGCCTAAATTGCGCCAACAGACCAACAGGAGTGTGCACGATGAGCCGTATCGAAACCGACAGCCTGGGCCAGATCGAGGTCCCGGACGACGCTTACTGGGGTGCTCAGACGCAACGCTCGCTGATCAACTTCGCCATTGGTCAGGAACGCATGCCGCTACCGGTGCTGCACGCCCTGGCCCTGATCAAAAAAGCCGCCGCACGGGTCAACGACCGCAACGGCGACCTGCCTGCCGACATCGCCCGCCTGATCGAACAGGCCGCCGATGAAGTGCTCGCCGGCGAGCATGACGAGCAGTTCCCGCTGGTGGTCTGGCAGACCGGCAGCGGTACCCAGAGCAACATGAACGTCAACGAAGTGATCGCCGGTCGCGCCAACGAACTGGCCGGCAACCCGCGCGGCGGCAAGTCGCCGGTGCACCCGAACGATCACGTCAACCGCTCGCAAAGTTCCAACGACTGCTTCCCCACCGCCATGAGCATTGCCACCGCCAAAGCAGTGCAGGAACAACTGCTGCCGGCGATTGCCGAGCTGTCCGGCGGCCTTGCTGAACTGGCGGCACGGCACATGAAACTGGTGAAGACCGGGCGCACGCACATGATGGACGCGACGCCGATTACCTTCGGTCAGGAATTGTCCGGCTTCATCGCGCAACTGGATTATGCCGAGCGCGCGATTCGTGCCGCGCTGCCGGCGGTTTGCGAACTGGCTCAGGGCGGCACCGCCGTTGGTACCGGTTTGAATTCACCGCACGGCTTCGGTGAGGCGATTGCCGCTGAACTCGCAGCACTGTCCGGTCTGCCGTTCGTCACCGCGCCGAACAAGTTCGCTGCACTGGCCGGTCATGAACCGCTGGTAACGCTGTCAGGTGCGCTGAAAACCCTCGCCGTGGCCTTGATGAAGATCGCCAACGACCTGCGTCTGCTGGGCTCAGGTCCTCGCGCAGGTTTCGCTGAAGTGAAGCTGCCGGCCAACGAACCCGGCAGCTCGATCATGCCCGGCAAGGTCAACCCGACCCAGTGCGAAGCGCTGTCGATGCTCGCCTGTCAGGTGCTCGGCAATGACGTGGCGATCGGTTTTGCCGCCAGTCAGGGGCACTTGCAGTTGAACGTGTTCAAACCGGTGATCATCCACAACCTGCTGCAATCAATCCGTTTGCTGGGAGACGGCTGCAGCAACTTCCAGCAGCACTGCATCGCCGGGCTCGAACCGGATGCCGAGGTCATGGCCAAGCATCTGGAACGTGGGCTTATGCTGGTGACCGCGCTGAACCCGCACATCGGTTATGACAAGTCGGCGGAGATCGCGAAGAAGGCTTACAGCGAAGGGTTGACTTTGCGCGAGGCGGCGTTGCAGCTGGGTTATCTGACTGATGAAGAGTTCGATGCCTGGGTGCGCCCGGAGAACATGATCGAGGCTGGCGCCAAGGGCTGAGTCATATAGCGCCTGAAAGTCCGTCTTCGCGAGCAGGCTCGCTCCCACAGGAAAATTGCACTCCAAAGTGGGAGCGAGCCTGCTCGCGAATACAGGCGCCGCCGATCGTCAGCCTGGCACAACCCTGGCCCGCCGCGCCCTTAGCCCGGCAATCAACGACGGCCCCAACGCCACCAGCGCCGAACCCAGCACCACCAGCACCGCCCCGCCATAGCCCAGCGCATTGATCTGCTCGGCATGCACAAAGTCCGGCCAGATCCGCGCCGCAATCGCCACCGCCACAAACGTCACCAACGGAGTGATCGCCAGCGTCGCGCTGACCCGCGATGCTTCCCAGTGCGCCAGTGCTTCGGCGAATGCGCCGTAGGCGATCAAGGTGTTCATGCAGCACGCCAGCAACAGCCAGCCCTGCAACGGGCTCAGGTTGAGCGCTTCCAGCGGATGCACCCACGGCGTCAGCAATAACCCGCAGAAGAGATAGATCACCATCATCACCTGCAACGAATTCCACACCGTCAGCAATTGCTTCTGGCCCAGCGCATAGAAGGTCCAGACCGTCGACGCCAGCAGCACCAAGAGCACGCCGGCGGTGTAGTCGGACAGCGAAGTCAGCAGCTCGGCCAGGCGCTGATTGAAGAACAGGCCAAAGCCGATCAGCAACACCAGCAAGCCGATGCCCTGGCCGATGCTGAAGCGCTCCTTGAACACGAACAGACTGGCGATCAGCAGCATGATCGGCCCCATTTGCACCACCAATTGCGCGGTGCCGGGGCTGAGCAGGTTGAGGCCCATCAGGTACAACACGTAATTGCCGACCAGCCCCAGCACCGCCATCAGCACCAGCCAGCCACCCTTGGGCCCGAGCACCTTGCGACTTGGCAGGCGCTTGACCGACGCCAGATAAATGAACAGGCAGCCGCCGGAAACCATCAGACGAAACCAGGTCACCGTGACCGGATCCATCACCAGCAACACCTGTTTGAGCTTGATCGGCAGGATGCCCCACAGAAACGCGGTCAGCAGCGCCAGGAACAGTCCGTACACCCAGCGCCCCGATGAAATGTGCATGCGAACCCCAAAAGCCTGCTGACAAGAGCCTGCATTCTAGGCGCCCTGTCCCGTGCAACACAGGGACAGTTACCGCCAGGCCGCGAATGAAACTGTGCAGGTCGCAGCAGTAAACCGGCGCGCCGCCGTTGATCGGCCCGGCAAGCGGGCCAAGTGCTTCAGGCATAAGCTGATTGCAGACTTTTCAACGCATATCAGGGAGACCGACATGTACGCCATGCGCGCCGAGGACAGCGCCCCCGCCACCCGTTTTCGTAGCGACCGCGTGTGTCGGGTCAATGGCGAGCTGTATTTCAGCACCCGGGAAAATACCCTTGAAGGGCCGTATGACAGTCAGGTGATCGAGCGGGAGATTCAGGCTTATATAGCGCGGATGCAGCGGCAGGGTTCCAGCCGCTGAACCGCGGCGCTGCCTTCGCGAGCAGGCTCGCTCCCATAGGGGAATACCGTCACCTGTGGGAGCGAGCCTGCTCGCGAAGGGGCCTGAACAGGCAACCAATCCTTTAGCGCACCGCCTCAAACAACCCACTCGCCCCCATCCCGCCACCCACGCACATGGTGACGATGCCGTAACGCAGGTTGCGCCGCTGCAATTCCCGGATCAGATGCCCGACCTGGCGCGAGCCGGTCATGCCGAACGGGTGGCCGATGGAAATCGAGCCGCCGTTGACGTTGTATTTGTCGTTGTCGATCTCCAGCCGGTCGCGACTGTACAGGCACTGCGAAGCGAACGCCTCGTTCAACTCCCACAGATCGATATCCGCCACTTGCAGGCCCTTGGCCTTGAGCAGTTTCGGCACCGAGAACACCGGGCCGATGCCCATTTCGTCCGGCTCGCAGCCGGCGACGGTGAAACCACGGAAAAACGCTTTCGGTTTGAGCCCCAGCTCCAGCGCTTTGTCCAGACTCATCACCAGTGTCATCGAGGCACCGTCGGACAGCTGCGAGGAATTGCCCGCCGTCACCGAACCGTCGTCGGCGAACACCGGTTTCAAACCGGCAAGGCTTTCGTAGGTGGTGTCCGGGCGGTTGCAGTCGTCGCGCTCGACGACGCCGTCGACAATCTGCACTTCACCGCTGTTCTTGTCCTCGACGCGGTATTTCACCGCCATCGGCACGATTTCATCATCGAACAAACCCGCAGCCTGAGCCTGGGCCGTACGCATCTGGCTTTGCAGCGCATAGCGATCCTGGGCCTCGCGGCTGACGCCGTAACGGCGCGCCACCACTTCGGCGGTCTGGCCCATGGTGTAGTAGATGCCGGGAGTCTGTTGCTTGAGCAGCGGGTTGATCAGGTGATCGGTGTTGACGCTTTTCAGGGTCAGGCTGATCGACTCGACGCCGCCGGCAACGATGATGTCGCTGCAACCGGAGGCGATCTGGTTGGCGGCAATTGCAATCGCCTGCAAGCCCGACGAGCAGAAACGGTTGAGGGTCATGCCGGCGGTGCCGGTGCCCAGGCGCGACAGCACCGCGACGTTGCGGCCGATGTTGTAGCCCTGCGCGCCCTCGTTGGAGCCGGCGCCGACGATGCAGTCCTCGACGCTGGCCGGGTCGATATCGTTGCGGGTCAGCAGCGCATTGACGCAGTGGGCCGCCATGTCATCGGGGCGGGTCTGGTTGAACTTGCCGCGAAAGGATTTGGCCAGGCCGGTCCGCACGCTGT
>NZ_RCOA01000023.1:0-1604 GCF_004307585.1 Pseudomonas sp. Sample_20
CGGTGCGTGTCAACGTATCTGTCGCTTCACGGCTGTTTTAGGAGTCTATTACGCCCTTGTTTCAGGGCGCTCTGGATTCAGGTAAACAGCGTTTGCGAGTTTCCAATTACGTACTTCGCCGCTCCAACGGCTGGGGTTAGTTGCTTTGGCTGCCTTGTAAAGATTCTCCCGTGCCTGCAGTAACGCAGGTGCCTTGCCTTCGTGACGCTCATTGGGCGTCACGTATTTCAAGGCGCTATGACGATGCTCGTCGTTGTACCACTCAACGAATTTCTGCACCCAGAGTCGTGCTTCCGTGAGATTGTCGAAGGGCCGCTCGGGCCACAGCGGGCAATACTTAGCCGTACGAAAAAGCGCTTCGGCATAGGCGTTGTCATTGCTTACTCGGGGTCGGCTGAACGACGGTTCGACGCCCAATGCAATCATGCTTTCTCGAAGAAGCGAGCCTCTCATTACGTGACCGTTGTCCGAGTGCAGTATCAGCGGACGACCCGCCGTACGCTCTCGTAAGCATCCTTTTTCAAGCAGTACGCATGCATGTTCTGCGCGTTCGGATTCGTGTACTTCGTTGGTCACTAATTTGCGGCTATAGATGTCTTTGACCATGTACCAGTAGTAAAAGCGACCTTTAACGGTGGTGGGTAACCACGTGATATCCCAACACCAAACTCGATTTGGGGCATCAGCACAATGTGTGGTCAAAGCTCGGCGCTTCGGAGCTTTGGCTCGGCCTCGACGGCTATTCTGATTTGCCTCTTTCAGCACCCGATAGAATGTTGATTCCGATGCCAGATAGATACCTTCGTCAGCTAACTTCGGGACAATCTGGTGCGGTGTCAGACTCGCGTAGCCAGGTTGATTAGCAGCATCCAAAACAGCCTGACGCTCTGCGACGCTGAGTTTGTTGGACGGTGCTTCGCGCTTGATGATCTGGCGCTTGTCGGCTTCGCAGTGTCGCCAACGCTGAACCGTCCGCAAACACAGCCCGATCTCTTTGCATGCACGAAACCGACGTGCACCACTTGCTACTGCCTCAGCGATCAGGCCCAAAGCCTGCACACGATCAGGGGCGCTGATCAGCCTTCCTTGTCCTTGCCCCAGATCGCATTGGCTTTTTTTCTGAGTTCCAGTAAAGCGACCGCCTCCTTGCAATCAGCATCGGATCGAAGCAGTTGTCGCTCCAGCTCCTTTATCCGTATTTGCTCGGTGGTCGGTTTTTTGTTGGGCTGAGGCTCCATCGCAGTGTTGGCATTCTGGCAAGCTTGGCGCCATTGCTGAATCTGCTCAGGATAAATGCCCTTGATTCGGCAATATTGTGAAAGCTCTACCTCGCTCAACGGCGCGGTTTCCAGAACGGCGTTGAATTTGTCGGCGCTGGACCACTGATTGCTGGTTTTATTATTCCCAGGAACAATCAATCCTTTATCTCTAGCCATTTGCCTCCAGTTTCGCAGTGACTGTGGGGTGACGCCGATTGCAACGGCGAGCTCTGCTACGGAACGGTTTAAGGGCGGCATCATTTGAAGAACAGCCCAGTCTCTGAAGTCATCGTCATAACGCTTCGGCATTGCTAGACACCTTCGCCCCCATGAATGGTTGAGTCA